>BTUT01000049.1:0-11630 GCA_045862935.1 Acidimicrobiia bacterium | reverse complement strand
CTGGATTTGCGCCAGCCGCTCGGCCATGCGCTCGCGGTTGCGGCGGTAGGCGTCCTCGTTCTGCGCGGCGTCGAGCGAGTCGCTGACGAACTCGAACGTCGTGGCCGTGTAGTAGTCGAACCCGCGCACGAGGCGGGGCGTGAGCTCGTAGCCGATGCCGAGCGACCGCAGGCCCTGCTGCACCTGCTCGAAGTGCGCGGCCGAGGCGTCGGACAGGTACTCCGTGAGCTGCGGCGCACGCTCGATCACGTCCTGCCACTCGGGCCGCTTGGCGTCGAGGAGTCGAAGCGGGTTCTGCTCGACCCGCGCGCGGAACTCGTCGCCGAACGACCCTCCGTGGTCGAGCAGGTACGCGCGGAGCGCGGCGACGTAGGCCGGGCGCGAGGCGGCGTCGCCCATCGAGTTGAGCAGGAGCCGGATCCGTTCGAGACCGAGATCGCGGTAGAAGCCGTGCGCGAGCGCGATCACCTCGACGTCGACGTCCGGATCGTCGACACCCATGACCTCCGCGCCGAGCTGCCAGTGCTGGCGGTACCGGCCTCGCTGCGGGCGCTCGTAGCGGAAGTGCGGTGCCAGGTACCAGACCTTCCACGGCACCGCGGGTCGGTGCTGGACGTACGCCCGCACCACGGGAGCCGTGCCCTCGGGCCGCAGCGCGAGCCGTCGACCACCCTTGTCGTCGAACTCGTACATCTCCTTGCGCACGACGTCGGTGGACGCGCCGACGCGCTGGAACACCTCGAGGTGCTCGAAGACGGGCGTGACCACGAGCCCGTACCCGAACCGGCGGGCCCGGCGGGCGAAGGTCGCGACGACCTCGATCCACCCCTCGGAGTCGGGTGGCAGCACGTCGTGGGTCCCGATCGGCGCGCGGAAGACCGACGGGTCGACGTCGTGCGCATCCTGGCGCTCACCACCCTCGGGCACGCGGGCAGGCTACCGCCGCGCCCCCCGTGAGCCCGAGGGGTTCGGGCGACGACGCACGGGCCGAGCCGGGCGCGAACGCGGAGGTCAGGTGCGGGCGTGACCAGGGAGGACGCGGTACGCGTCGTAGACCGAGTCCACTCGCTTGATCGCCTTGAGCACCGACTCGAGGTGACCCGTGTCGGCCATCTCGAAGTCGAAGCGCATGCGGGCGACCCGGTCGGCCGACGTCTGCGTGGTGCACGCCCGGATGCTCACGTGGTTCTCCGACAGGACCTGGGTGATGTCGCGCAGCAGTCGTGCCCGGTCGAGCGCCTCGATCTCGATCGACACGACGAAGGTGGCGGGCTGCTCGTGGTCCCACTCCACCTCGATGAAGCGGTGGGTCTGCGAGGCGAGGGCGTCCGCGTTCGCACAGTCGGTGCGGTGCACGGAGACGCCGCGGCCCCGCGTCACGAAGCCCATGATCTCGTCGCCGGGAACAGGTGTGCAGCACCGCGACAGGCGCACCATCACGTCGTCGAGGCCCTCGACGTGGACCCCGACCGTCCGGCGGTGATCCGCCTTCGGCGCACGCGGGGGCCGGTGCGTGGTGATCGGGAGCTGCTCCTCACCCCCGAGGAGCTCGCGCTGGAGTCGTTGCGCCACGGCCTGCGCGCCGATGTGACCCTCCCCGATCGCCGCGTGGAGGGCGTCGACGTCGGTGTAGTGCATCGACGCCGCCACGGCCGCGAGGGCCTGCGACCTGGCCAGGCGCTGCACGGGGAGCCCTTCACGGCGCAGCGCCTTCGTGAGCTCCTCCCGGCCGGCCTCCATCGCGTCGACCCGGCGCTCACGCGAGAACCACTGCCGGATCTTCGCCTTCGCTCGTGGCGTCTGCACGAACTGCAACCAGTCGCGACTCGGACCCGCACCCTCGACCTTGCTCGTGAAGATCTCGACGCTGTCGCCGCTGTGGAGCGCGGAGTCGAGGGCCACGAGGCGCCCGTTGACGCGGGCCCCGATGCAGCGGTGACCGACCTCCGTGTGGATCGCGTACGCGAAGTCGACCGGCGTGGACCCGGCGACGAGCGTGATCACCTTCCCCTTCGGGGTGAAGACGAAGACCTCGTCCTGCTCGAGGTCGATCTTCAGCGTCTCCATGAACTCCGACGGATCGTCGGCCTCGTGCTGCCAGTCCGCCATGCGCTGCAGCCAGGCGAGGTCGGCCGCGTCGGAGTGCTCCTTGTAGCCCCAGTGGGCGGCGATGCCGAACTCCGCGCGCCGGTGCATCTCCTGGGTCCGGATCTGTACCTCGACCGGCTTGCCCTGTGGGCCCATGACCGTCGTGTGCAACGACTGGTAGAGGTTGAACTTGGGCATCGCGATGTAGTCCTTGAACCGGCCGAGCACCGGTGCCCACAGCGCGTGGATCGAGCCGAGCGCGCCGTAGCAGTCCTTCACCGACTCCACGACGACCCGCACGCCGACGAGGTCCTGCACCTCGTCGAACTCCTTGCCCCGCACCACCATCTTCTCGTAGATCGACCAGTAGTGCTTCGGTCGGCCTTGCACCTGTGCGCTGATGTCGAGGTCGGCGAGCGTGTCGCGCAGCTGGGAGATGACCTGGCGCATGCGCTCTTCGCGCTCGGGTGACCGGGTCCACACCATCTGCTCGATCTCCGCGTAGCGCTTCGGGTAGAGCACGGCGAAGGCGAGGTCCTCGAGCTGCCACTTGACCTCCGCGATGCCGAGGCGGTGCGCGAGGGGCGCGTACACGTCGAGGCTCTCCTGCGCGATGCGGCGCTGCTTGGCCTCCGGGAGCGACGCGATGGTCTGCATGTTGTGGAGGCGGTCGGCGAGCTTGATGAGCAGGACGCGGATGTCCTTGGCCATCGCCACCAGCATCTTGCGCAGCGTGGCCGCCTGCTGGGCCTCCTTGGAGTCGAAGTTGAGTCGATCGAGCTTGGTGACCCCGTCCACGATGCGAGCGATCTCCGCACCGAAGGCCGCTTCCACGTCCTCGAGCGTGAGGCGGGTGTCCTCGACCGAGTCGTGGAGCAGCGCACCGGCCAGCGTGGTGTCGTCGAGACCGAGGCGGGCGAGGATCATGGCCACGCCGAGCGGGTGGGCGATGTAGGGCTCGCCCGAGCGTCGCACCTGATCGGCGTGGGCTTCGCGTGCGACGGTGTACGCCTGCTCGATGCGCGTGGTGTCGGCCCGGCGGTGACGCTGGCGGTACTCGCTCACCAGCGCCTGGAGCGCGGGATCGGTCGCGTGACGGCGCCGTGGGCGGCCCAGCACCGAGCGCCGGTCGCCGCGCCCGTCGCTCCGCAGGTCCATCGACGTCATGGTCCCGTCCAGGGTACCCAGAGCACGGCACCGCCTCGGGACGCACCGTCGGACGATGCGTCCCTCGTCCTCACCGGGTGGGGGGTGGGGGACGCATCATGGGACTGGGCGTCCGAGAACCTCGGGGCCCCGCGCGGTCCGGGTGGGCGGGGCTACCGGCGCTTGCGGCGCTGCTGGCGGGGACGGGGCGTGACGGCGCCCGTGGGTGAGGGCCCCCGAGCCGTCTCGGACTCCCGGCCACCCACAGCACCAGGCTTGACCCCGGAGCCGGGCTCGGTCGCGGAGCTGGGCTCCGTCTCCGCCCCCGCCGGCTCGGTGTCCGCCACCGGGGGCTCGATGTCAGGCACCGAAGCGTCGCTCCGCTCGGGTGGGGGACCCGGTGCCGGCGGCTCGGTCGGCGGCTCGGCCGGCGGCTCGGCCGGCGGTTCGGCCGACGCCTCCGCGGCCGCCTTCTTCGCGGGTCCGCGACCCGACGCCGAGCGCGCCGGTGCGGACGCAGGCGAGGGTCGGGGTGTGTCGCGACTCTGCTGGGCCACCGCACGCTCGCGCAGCGAACGGTACTTCGGCTCACGCTCCTTGAGCGCCGCGACGACGGGGGTGGCCACGAACACCGACGAGTACGCACCGATGAGCAGGCCGACGAGCAGCGCGAGGGCGAAGTCCTGGAGCCCCACGGCGCCGAGCCCGAACCGGCCGACCACGAGCAGCGACACCACCGGCAGCACCGCCACGAACGACGTGTTGAGCGACCGCATCAGCACCTGGTTCAGCGAGCGGTTCACCATCATCGAGTAGGTGTCACCCCTCACCGACCCGAGCGTGGCCTCGTTCTCCTTCACCTTGTCGAACACGACGACGGTGTCGTAGAGCGAGAACCCCAGGATCGTGAGGAACGCCACCACCGTCGCGGGTGTGACCTCCCAGCCGATGATCGCGTACACCCCGGCCGTGATGATGATGTCGTGGATCACGGCGACGATCGCGGCCAGCGCCATCCGGGCCTCGAACCGGACGCTGAGGTAGATCGCGATCACGAGGAAGAACACGATCAGGGCCTGGAGCGCCTTCTCCGAGACCCGCTCGCCCCACGTGGGCCCGACGTTGGTGACGCTCACCCGATCGGCGTCGATCCCGGCGTAGTCGGCCAGCGCGTCGGTGACCGCCGCCCGCTCCTTCACCCCGAGCTCCTCGGTCTGGACGCGTACGCCCGAACGCCCGAGGATGAGCACCTTGGAGTTCTCGTGGCCCGCGTCCGCGAGCACGTCGCGCACCTCGCCGGCGTCGGCCGCACGGCCTTCGACGGTGAACTGCCACTGCGAGCCGCCCTCGAACTCGATGCCCAGGTTCAACCCGCCCAGGACCAGCGCGAGCAGCGAGATCACCACCATCGTGCCCGAGACGACCGCCCACCGCCACGACCGGTCGACGAACTGGTAGTTCGTACGCTCGTGGTAGAGGTCGGCCCAGGTGTGGCGCCGCCCACCCGGGCCGGGCTCCGACGGGTCGGCCGCAGGGGTCCGGGTGAGGTTCACGGTGCTCACGTCCCCGCTCACGCCTGCACCTCCCGCGCGTCGAGGCCGGCGGCGATCCCGAAGGGCCGGCTGCGCACGATGCCCGGACGGCGGGCCATCAGCGACACCACCGGGTGCATGAAGAAGTAGGCGACCACCAGGTCGAGCAGCGTGGAGAGGCCCAGGAAGAACGCGAAGCCCCTCACCGACCCGGCGGCCAGCCAGAACAGCACGGCGGCGCCGAGGAACGAGACCAGGTCCGCGGCGAGGATCGTGCGGAACGACCGTTGGAACCCACGATCGGCCGACGTGCGCACGGTGCGCCCGGAGCGGACCTCGTCCTTCAAGCGCTCGAAGTACACGACGTACGAGTCGACGGTCACACCGATCGACACGATGAGGCCCGTCACACCGGCGAGCGTGAGCACCGGTCTCCCCGAGCCCCCCAGGAACCCGAGGATCACCTCACCCACGACCGAGGTGACGACCACGAGCAGGAGCGCAGCACTGAGCGCGATGCCCGCGATCACCACGAGCCCGAGCACTCGGTAGTACACGAGCATGTAGATCGAGACCAGGATCAGCCCGATCACGCCGGCGATGATGCCCGCCCGGAGCTGGTCCTTGCCGAGCGTGGGAGACACGTTCTGCACCGTGAGCTCCTGGAGCTCGACCGGCAATGCGCCGTAGTTGATGAGCTTCGCCAGGTCGGACGCTTCCGTGGCGCTGAAGTTCCCCGAGATCTGCACGTCGCCGTCGAAGCTCGGGCTCTGGAAGGCGGGGTTCGACTGCACGATGCCGTCGAGCACGATCGCCACCTGATCGGTGGGTGAGGGCTGCTGGAACGACCTCTGCGCGAGCTCGTTGAACTTCCCGAGGCCTTCGTCGGTGAGGTTGAGCAGCACCACGTACTCGTTCTGGAAGCGCCGCCGCGCGCTGTCGACGTCCTTTCCGGTCATCACCGTCGGCGCGAGGAGCAGGCGCGCCGGATCGGAGTCGTCGGTCGTACGCAGCGGGAGCACGACGCACTGGTCGCGGACGTCGTGGATCCGGGTGGTCGTCGGGATCTCCGCCAGCGCCACGATCGCAGCCTGGTCGCACGAGGCGATCACCGCTTGCGCCGCTTCCTGGTCGGCGGGGACCGTCGTGGTCGTCGTCGGCGCGGTGCCGTCGCCCGCGGTGGTGGTCGTGGAGCCGGGAGCCGTCGTCGTGGTCGTGGTCGAGCCGACCTCGGCACCCTCGGGTGGGAGCAGCGCGAGCACCGGGCGGAACCGCAGCTCGGCCGTCTGACCCACGAGGCGCCGAGCCTTGTTGCGGTTGTCCACCCCGGGGAGGTCGACCACGATGTTCCCGCCCTGGCGGCTGATCTCGGGCTCGGCGACGCCGAGGCTGTCCACCCGGCTGCGGATGATGTCGACCGCCACGTCGAGCGATCCCGGCTTCGGGTCGCCGATCGGCTCGAGCACGATCGAGATGCCGCCCTGGAGGTCGAGCCCGAGCAGCGGCGCGTTGCCCGACGCGAGCGTCACCCCCACCAGCACCGCGACCACGGCGAGGAACCCGAAGAGCTTGACCTTGAGGGCGCGGGGCGTCATGGGCTGAGGTCGCCCCCGCGGTCGTCCGTGCGCTCCGACCCGGTGGGTTCCGACCCGGTGGACTCCGACCCGGTGGGCTCCGACCCGGTGGGCTCGCTCCCGGTCACCCGGGCGCCGATCGCGCCGCGCGCGAGCTTCACCACCGTGGCCGGAGCGATCTCGAGGTCGAGCGTCTCGTCGTCGATCGCCACGACGGTGCCGTAGAGCCCCCCGGAGGTGACGACCTCGTCGCCGACGACGATGGTCTCGATGAGCTGCCGGCGGATCAGCTGCTGGCGCCGTTGCGGTCTCACGATCAGCAGGTAGAAGGCGGCGACCAGGATGACCAGGTAGATCGCGATGACTGCCACGGGGATGTCCGGCTCTGCGGGTGGGATGCGAAGGGGTGCCGCCCTGCGATGTGGCGACGGATCGTCGCGACGGATCGCGACGGCGGGCGATGCTACCGAGCGCTCACCCCTCGAAGTGAGTCGGCCCCGCTCACCCCGCGAAGAGCGTCGGCCCTGCGCTCGCCGGCACCGGGAGACCGAGGTGCACGTACGCCGCGGCCGTGGCCATCCGCCCTCGTGGAGTGCGCTGGAGCAACCCGCACTTCAAGAGGAACGGCTCGTACACGTCCTCCACCGTGTCGGGCTCCTCGGCCACGGTCACGGCGAGGGTGCCGAGCCCCACCGGCTGCCCGGCGAACGTCTGGCAGAGCGCGCGCAGGATCGCCCGGTCGACCTTGTCGAGCCCGAGCGCGTCGACGTCGAACAGCGCCAGCGCCTCGTGGGCCACCCCGGCGGTGACCACACCGTTCGCGCGCACCTCGGCGAAGTCGCGCACCCGCCGCAGGAGGCGGTTCGCGACCCGGGGCGTACCCCGAGCACGTGACGCGATCTCGACCGCGCCTCCGGCCTCGAGGGGAACCCCGAGGATCCCGGCGGCGCGCTCGATGATCGCGACGAGGTCGTCGGGCTCGTAGTAGTCGAGACGGGCGACGAAGCCGAAGCGGTCCCGCAGCGGCCCGGCGATCATGCCGCTCCTCGTCGTCGCACCCACGAGCGTGAACCGAGGCAGGTCGAGGCGGATCGAACGGGCCGACGGGCCCTTGCCGATCACGATGTCGAGCTGGAAGTCCTCCATCGCGGGATACAGCACCTCCTCGACCGTGCGCGGGAGGCGGTGGATCTCGTCGATGAACAGGACGTCTCCGTCGTCGAGGTTGGTGAGGATCGCCGCGAGGTCGCCCGCACGCTCCAGCGCCGGACCGCTCGTGATGCGACACGCCACCTCGAGCTCGGCAGCGACGATCCCCGCGAGGGTCGTCTTCCCGAGGCCGGGGGCACCGGCGAACAGCAGGTGGTCGACGGCCTGGCCGCGCCGGCGCGCCGCGCCCAGCATGATCTCGAGGTGCTCCCGGAGCCGGGGCTGGCCGACGAAGTCGTCGAGGCACCGAGGTCGCAGCGTCGTCTCCTCGGCGACCTCGGCCGGGTCGGCCTCGGCTCGCAGCAGCTCGTCGCGCGCCATCAGCGGTTCACCGCCAGGAGCTTCAGGGCGTCACGCAACAGGTCCTCCACGGGACCGTCCTCGGGCAGCTGGCCCATCACCGCGCGCACCTCTTCGGACCCGTAACCCAAGCCGGTGAGCGCCTCGCGCACCTCGGCCCGGGCCCGGCCCGCGCCGGAGGTCCCGGTGTCGACGAGATCGACGATCGGCACGTCGAGCCGGGCCTTCAGGTCGACGAGCAATCGCTGCGCAGTCCGCTTCCCGACGCCGGGGACGAGGGTGAGCGCGTCGAGATCGTCCTCGAGCAGCGCTCGCCGCAGCGCCGACGGCGAGTGCACCGAGAGGATCGCGAGGGCGAGCTTCGGACCCACCCCCGACGCGCCGATCAGCACCTCGAACGTGTCGCGCTCCTCCCGGGTGGTGAACCCGTAGAGCACGAGGGCGTCGTCGCGGACGTGCAGGTGGGTGAACAGGAACGCCGGCGCGCCCGGAGACAGCACGGGCAGCGTGCCCAGCGGCACGAGCAGCCGGAATCCCACGCCGCCGACCTCCACGAGCACCTCACCCGTGGCCAGGCGATCGAGCACCGAGCCGCGCACCGAGCCGATCACGTCGCGTCCCGCTTCGCGGCCCCTCGGGCAGCCGCGGCGCTGCGGGTGCCGGCGGCCGCCGCGCCGCGCGTGGAACCGCTCGCGTCTCGCGTGAGCGCGGCCGCCACCGCTCGCTCGAAGCGGCTGCCCCCGGCATCCGGGGGGGCACCTGCGGCGCTCCTCGCCCGCGCCTGGAGCGGTGCTGCCCAGAGGTGGCAGATCGCCAGCGCGAGGGCGTCGGCCGCGTCGGGCGGGCTCGGCGGTGCATCGAGGTTGCACAGCCGGGTGACCATCGCCTGCACCTGGGCCTTGTCGGCTCCGCCGTAGCCCGCGACCGCGAGCTTCACCTCGTTGGGGCTGTAGTGGGTGACCGGCACGCGCCGGTGCGCCGCGGCCGCGAGCGCGAGCCCACTCGCCTGCCCTACCGCGATCGCGGTGCGGGCGTTGACCTGGAACAGGATCCGCTCGACGGCGAGCGCCCCCGGACGGAGCTCGTCGAGCAGATCGTCGAGCTCCTGGCGGAGCATCGCGAGCCTCTCGGGCAGCGGTGCCGCGGCCGGGGTGCGCAGCACGCCGTACGCGACCGGCACGAGTCGCTGACCGTCGGATCGGACTGCGCCGTACCCGCAGCGCGAGAGACCGGGGTCGATGCCCAGCACCGGGCCTCCCGTGGCGTCGAACACGGGTTCGATGCTACGGCGCACGCGGCGCCGCGTGGCGGATCGTCGGCGACGCCGAACGTCCGGGCTCGGGCGCCCCGCAGCTCGTCGAGCCCACGTCGCCCGAGGGGCACCGGCTCAGCGACTCGTGGTCCGGCGGTAGCGGCGCAGCGAGAGCGACGCGAACACGACGGTGATGCCCGCCGCCCACGCCAGCGCGATCCAGGGATCCGAGCCGGGATCACGGCCGTTGTAGAGGGCCCGGCCCGCGTCGGTGACCACCGTGATCGGGTTGTGCTCCGCGATCGGCTGGAGCCAGCCGGGCATGTTCTCGGGAGACACGAAGGCCGACGAGATGAAGGTCGCCACGAACATCCACAGGAACGCGATCGAGTTCACGGCCTCCGCGGAGCCCGCCACCAAGCCGGTGTACGCCTGCACCCAGCTGAACGCGTAGGCGAACAGGAACAGGAGCGCGGTCGCGGCGACCGCCTCGGCGAGCGAGCCCTCGATGCGGAACCCCACGATGAACGCGACCACGAGCATCACCGCGAACGAGAGCGCGTTGCGCACGACGTCGCTCATCGTGCGCCCCACGAGCATGGCGGAGGGCGCCATCGGCAGCGAGCGCAGACGGTCGATGAAGCCCTTCGTGAGGTCCTCCGCGATCCCCAGGCCCGTGTAGATCGAGCCGAACAGCACGGTCTGGGCGAAGATCCCGGGCACGACGTACTGCTCGTAGCTCGAGTAGCCGGGCACCGTGATCGACCCGCCGAACACGTAGACGAACAGCACCACGAACATGATCGGCTGGAGGACCGCGAACACGAGGAGCTCCGGGTTGCGGGTGAGCGCCTTGAGGTGGCGGTTCGCCTCGGTCCAGGCGTCGCGCACCACCCACCACGGCCCGCTCGGGGCATCGGCCACCGGACGCGCGGTTGCGGCCGGCGGACCTGCCGAAGCGTCGTTCGTGCTCATGGCGTGGTGATCTCCTCGCCCCGATCGGCTCTGCCGCCGCCTGCGCGGTCCCGGTCGGCCCCGTCTGCCCCGTCCCGGTCGGCCACGTCCAGCGTCTCCTCCGCGGCGTGCCCGGTGAGCGCGAAGAACACGTCGTCGAGGGTGGAGTGGCGCACGCCCACGTCGTCGACCTCGATCCGGGCGTCGTCGAGGCACCGCACGGCGAGGGGTACGACGCCGCGCACGTCGCGCACGGGGACGATCACGTGACGCTCGTCGGATCCGACGTGGATCTCCCCCACCGAGAAGCCCGCGAGCGCGGCACGCGCCGCGCCCGCATCGGCCGGACGGGAGACCACGACCTCGAGCTGCTCACCGCCGACGCGTCGCTTCAGCTCCTCGGGGCTCCCCCGCTCGATCACCACCCCGTGGTCGATCACCGCGATGTCGTGCGCGAGCCGGTCGGCCTCCTCGAGGTACTGCGTGGTGAGCAGCGTGGTCATCCCCGCACCGACGAGCTCGTCGATCAGATCCCACATGGCGATGCGACTGCGGGGGTCGAGCCCGGTCGTGGGCTCGTCGAGGAACAGCACCGACGGTCGTCCGATCAGGCTCATGGCGATGTCGAGTCGCCGGCGCATCCCTCCCGAGTAGGTGCCCGCGCCACGATCGGCCGCCGCCGTGAGGTCGAAGTGCTCGAGCAGCTCTCGGGCTCGATCCCGCGCCTCGCGCCGCGGCTGGCGGAAGAGCCGGGCGACGTGCTCGAGGTTCTCGAAGCCGGTGAGCCGCTCGTCGACCGCGGCGTACTGCCCCGTGAGGCCGATGCGCGCGCGGGCGCGCCGCGGGTCCTTCACGACGTCGATGCCGTCGATGAACGCGGTCCCGGCGTCGGGGGACAGCAGCGTCGTGAGGATCCGAACGGCCGTGGTCTTGCCCGCACCATTCGGCCCGAGCAGCCCGAGGACGGTCGCCCGCTCGACCGTCAGGTCCACGCCACGGAGCGCCTCGGTCTCGCCGAAGCGCTTCACGAGCCCGTGGGCCTCCACGGCATGGGTGGCGACGCTGCGGACGTCGCTCGCTCGCGTCATGTCACGGACTCCTCGGGTGGAGACGCCGACCGTCGGTCGCACGCGCGCGGCACGCGGCGCTCGCGCGGATCGGCGACCCGGCGCACACTACGACGTGCGGGCGTCAGCTGCTCGGGGATTCCCGGCGATCCCCCGACGCCCCGGGCGAGGGCGCTTCCCGCGGCCGCCCTTCGGTGCTCGCGCTACCGGCGCGACCGCCGGCCCCGGCGGAACAGCCACACGAGCACGACCACGATCCCGATCCCGGCCAGCACGGGCACGAGGCGCTTCGCCACCGCGCCCCCGGCGGCGTCCATGAGGTCCACCGGCTCGACCTCGGGGCCCTCGATCCGGCGGACGCCCTCCACCGCCTTCGGCGCGGCGGCTCCGGCACCGAGGGCGGGCGCGGGCGGCTCACCCGCCGGAAGCGCCGCCTCCGACGGGGGCGCCGTGGCCGCCTCGGCCGCGCTGGCGGCGGCGGCCGCCGATGCCTCGGCCGACGCAGCCG
>BTUT01000048.1:3559-11738 GCA_045862935.1 Acidimicrobiia bacterium | reverse complement strand
GACCGTGACGGGATGTCGGCGATCCAGCAGCGCTACTACGACGAGCGTGCGGAGGCGCGGTGATGCGGTACCAGAACTTCTGCCAGACCATCGCGGTGGAGTGCGACGACCCGGACGCGCTCGTGGAGCTCCTCGCGAGCTGGGACCGCGACCAGGCCTCGGCCGACATCATGGGGTACATGGGCACGCACCTGCTGGCCGACCGCGAGCACCCCGGTCGCTACCTGATCGTCGCCGAGTTCGCGGTCGTGGACCCCGACGTGAGCGCCGTCGAGGAGGCGATGCGCAACAACGACCGACCCGAGACCCGCGCCTGGGCCGAGCGGTTGCTCGAGGTGGTGCGGGGGACGCCGGTCTACCACCACTACGACGAGCTCTACCGCACCGGCTGAGTCTCCCGGACCACGACCCGCCCGCCCCGGACCACGAGGAACGAGCCCGCCGCCAGGCGCTGCCAGCCGGGCTCGTCGGTGAGGGGCACGCTCGCCACGATGACTGCCCGCTCGTCGGGCGCGTCGCCGAGGCGCAACGACACCTGGTAGTCGTCGTCGCCCATGCCGATCTCGCCGAGATCGGCCGCGTGCTTCTCGAGCACGTGCAGGGTCCGGTGACCGTCGTGGTACACGTAGAGCGTCGTGCCGTCCGACAGCAGGAAGTTCACCCGGCTGTCGCGCTCGGAGAGCTCGCGTCCGGCGGCGAGGATCTCGGCCGCGATCTCGTCGTCGGTCGGATCCACCCGCGCGGCGAGCCGCGTGAGCACGTGGTGGAACGCGCGCTCGGAGTCGGTCTCGCCGGTCTGCGCGAAGCTCCCGACGTCGAGCCGTTCGAGATGCTCGATCGTGCCGTTGTGCGCGAACACCCACTCGCGCCCGAGCGCCGTCGCGTCCCAGGGGTGCGCGTTCGCCTCCGTGAGCGCGCCCACGGTCGCGGCGCGCACGTGCACGATGAAGACCTCGCTCGCAGGGTGCTCGTCGGCCATGCGCGCGGCGAGGTCGCTCTCGTGGGCCGGCCGAGCCTCCTTGCGCACCTCGGCGTGCCCGTCGTGCCACCACGCGATGCCCCAGCCCTCGCGGTTCTCCTCGGCGCGCGGCCTGAACCGGGAGAAGTAGATGCCCAGCCGTGCGGCCGGCGTGACGGACACCCCCAACAGCTCGCACACGGTCACGCACCGCCCTCGGGAAGCGGTCGCTCGGCCATCGCGTCGGCGGCCTCGGCGTCGAGCACGGCCACGGCGCGCTCGTAGCCCGCGCGCGCCTCCTCGGGTGAGTCGCCCACCGAAGTGAGCCCGAGGAACCCCCACTCGCTCAGGCCCGAGAGCATGTGGAACACCACGCCGGTCTGGCGGGCCTGGTCGAAGTGCAGGCCGTGGCGGACGACGATGTCGAACACGTCGTCGGGGGTGAGGCCGCGATACGCGGGGGACTCGACGTGGTCGCTCGCGAGGAAGAACTTCTGCTTGCCCGACGGCGCGGTGAACGTCGCCGTCTCCGGGTCGTAGGTGCCGTCGGTGAGGAACTGGAGCGTGAGGAACGGGTGCGTCGTTCCTCCCTTGCGCAGGTTGATCTCGATCGCGTGGACGTCCCACCCGCCGGCGCGGTCGCGGGCCACGACGAAGTCCAGCGCGAACCGGCCGATCACCCCTTCGCGCGCGAGGCGCCGTCCGATCTTCGCCGCCTCGCGGGTGATGGCCACGGCGTACTCGGGGTTCGCGGGGAAGACGCACCCCAGGTACGACTGCCCGCCGGGCCCGCCGAGGAGCTGGTCGTGGGTGGAGAGCAGCTCCACGTCGCCGAGGGGAGTCACCCGGAGCTGCACGCTCGGGCTCTCGGTGACCTCGATGCGCTCCTCGACCACCGCACCGCGCTCGGTGAGCTTCGCGGCGTAGCCCGCGTAGGTGGCCTCGGGCAGCTCCAGTCGCATGCCCTGCACGGCGGTCCGCACCGCGTCACGCTCACCCTCCCCACCGGGCGCGGGCACGCCCGCGAGGTCGACGAGCGCGTTGCCCTCGCCCGACACGCCCTCGTTGAGCTTCACGAGTACCTGGCGCACCTGCGGCTTCCGGGATCGCAGCTCGACGATCGCGTCGATCACCTCGTCGATGCTGCACAGGTTCCCGGTACCGACCGGGTGCGGCACCCCCTCGTCGTCGAACAGGCGCCGACCGCCGCTCTTCGTGCCGAGGGGGAAGTACCTCGGGTCGGCCCCGTACATGGGGATCCCCAGGCGCAACGCGACGTCGCGCTCGAGCTCGGTGGTGTTGTACGGCACCATGTGCGCACGGGTGGCGTCGGGGATCAGCGCGCGGATCCGCTCGAGCAGGCGCGGGCGCTCGAGCAGCTTCGCCGACAGCGGTCTCGCCGAGCCGTCGAGGGCCGCGACCGTGAACAGCCGCCGCCGGGCGTGACTCGGGATGACCCCGGGCAGCAGGTGCAGGTAGTAGTCCACGACGCTCTCGAGGATGGGCTGCGACGTGACGTAGACCAGGCGCGCGCGGGGCTGGCGGAGCAGCAGGAGGAGGAACAGGTAGCGCTCCTCGTAGGGCTGCATCGCGATCGCCGAGCCGTCCAGGGTGTCGAGCGAGATCGACGGCACCACCACGATGGTCTGCTCGTCCTGGTTGAGCCCCTGGATCGACCTCCAGAGCGGGACGAGCCGCCGCTGCAAGGCGTCGAAGCGCGCCTGCACGTCCGCGGGCGACCGCGGCGGTGGGTGCTCGCCCGGCATCGCGATCCCCTTCGTGGTGGGCTCACCTCGACGGAAGGCAGCGTACGCGCGATCGGCGAGCCCCCCTCGGGTGCGGAGGGGCCGGCACTCTCGGGCGGCTCCCCGCGGAGCGGGCTCGGGTGCCGGCTCAGATGCCGTCGATGATCGAGTTGAACGTCGCGCTCGGACGCATCGCGGCGGTGACCTTCGTCTCGTCGGGGAGGTAGTAGCCCCCGATGTCGACCGGGCCGCCCTGCACGGCGTTCAGCTCGTCCACGATCGTCACCTCGTTCGCCCTCAGCGCCTCGGCGATCGGGGCGAACCGTGCCGCGAGGGCGGGGTCGTCGGTCTGGGCTGCGAGCTCCTGGGCCCAGTACATCGCCAGGTAGAAGTGGCTCCCCCGGTTGTCGAGCTCGTGCACCTTGCGCGACGGTGAGCGACCCTCGTCCAGCACCGAGCCCGTCGCGCGGTCGAGCGTGTCGCTCAGCAGCTGGGCGGTGGCGTTCCGGCTCCGGTGCGCGAGGTGCTCCAGCGACGCCGCGAGCGCGAGGAACTCACCGAGCGAGTCCCAGCGCAGGTGGTTCTCCTGCACGAACTGCTGCACGTGCTTGGGCGCGGAGCCCCCGGCACCGGTCTCGAACAGTCCGCCCCCGTTCATGAGCGGCACGATCGAGAGCATCTTCGCGCTCGTGCCGAGCTCCATGATCGGGAAGAGGTCGGTGAGGTAGTCGCGCAGCACGTTGCCGGTGACCGAGATGGTGTCGTCGCCCCGGCGGATGCGCTCCAGGGAGTACCGGCACGCGTCGGCCGGGGCCATGATCTCGATCGTGAGGCCCGACGTGTCGTGCTCGGGCAGGTACGCCCGCACCTTCGCGATGAGCTGCGCGTCGTGGGCCCGGTCCTCGTCGAGCCAGAAGACCACGTGGGCACCCGTGAGGCGGCCGCGCTCCACCGCGAGGCGCACCCAGTCGCGCACCGGCGCGTCCTTCACCTGGCACGCCCGCCACACGTCGCCCCGCCGGACCGCGTGCTCCATCACGGTGGCGCCGGCGCGGTCCACGACCCGCACGGTGCCGTCGACGGGGATCTCGAAGGTCTTGTCGTGGGAGCCGTACTCCTCGGCCGCCTGCGCCATCAGGCCGACGTTGGGGACGGAGCCCATCGTGGCGGGATCGAACGCGCCGTGGGCGCGGCAGTCGTCGATCACGGCGGCGTAGACCCCCGCGTAGCACGAGTCGGGGATCACCGCCTTGGCGTCCTGACGCTCACCGGCGGCGTTCCACATCTTCCCGGAGTCGCGGATCATCGCCGGCATCGACGCGTCGACGATGATGTCGCTCGGCACGTGGAGGTTCGTGATGCCGCGGTCGGAGTCGACCATGGCGAGGGCGGGCCCGTCCGCGATCGCGGCCTCGAAGTCGGCCTCGATCACGGCCCGCTCGGCCGCGGGCAGGGTGGCGACGCGTGCGAGCACGTCGGCCAACCCGTCGTTGGGGTTCGCGCCGACCTGCTCCAGCGCGTCGGCGTGCTTCGCGAACACGTCGGCGAAGAACGTGCGGACCGCGTGACCGAAGAGGATGGGGTCGGAGACCTTCATCATCGTGGCCTTGAGGTGGACCGAGAACAGCACGCCCTGCGCCTGGGCGTCGGCGATCTGCTCGGCGAGGAACTCGTCGAGCGCGTGCGCGCTCATGAACGTCGCGTCCACGATCTCGCCCGGCAGCACCGGGATCGACTCCTTGAGCACCGTCACGTCGCCACCGGTGCTCACGAGCTCCACCCGCAGCTCGTCGGCGTCGGCGAACGTCACGGACTGCTCGTTGGAGCGGAAGTCGTCGTGGCCCATCGTCGCGACGTGGGTCCTCGAGTCGGGGGACCACGCCCCCATCGAGTGCGGGTGGGCCCGCGCGTAGCGCTTCACCGAGAGCGGCGCGCGGCGGTCGGAGTTGCCCTCGCGCAGCACCGGGTTCACCGCCGAGCCCTTCACCCGGTCGTAGCGGGCCTGGGCTTCACGCTCCTCGGGGGTCGACGGCTCGTCGGGGTACTCGGGCACCCCGTAGCCGCGGGCCTGGAGCTCCTCGATCGCGGTCCGGAGCTGGGGGATCGACGCCGAGACGTTGGGGAGCTTGATGACGTTCGCCTCGGGTCGGGTGACGAGGCGGCCGAGCTCGGCGAGCGCGTCGTCGACCCGCTGCTCGGGGGTCAGCGCTTCGGGGAAGGCCGCGAGGATCCGGCCCGCGAGCGAGATGTCGCGCAGCTCCACGTCGACCCCGGCCACCCGCGTGAACGCGTTGATCACCGGGAGGAGCGAGCGCGTCGCGAGAGCGGGCGCCTCGTCGGTGAACGTGTAGACGATGGTGTGACCGTCGTTGGGCATTCGGCTTCCCGGGGGTCGAGGGCGTTCGCGGACCGGCGGAGACGCTAGTTCGTGCGGCCCGGGGAGCCCGGGGTGCAGCGCCCCGGTGCCCGGCCCCGGTGCCCGGCCCCGGTGCACGGCCCCGGTGCACGGCGCCCCGGTGCACGGCGCCGGCGGTGACGGTCGGCGATGTCGAGGACCCGCCGGGTGGTGGGTGGTCGCCGCGCCGAACTCAGGCCGCCAGGCCCACGATCCGGCGCGACCGCGCGATGGCGTCGGCGGTGCGGTTCACCGTGTCCATGTCGGGGCCGAGGGGCACGTGCGCGAGGAGCTCGAGGAGCGCTTCACGCTCCACCGTGTCGGGGCCGAGCTCCACCACGGTCGCCCCGAAGGTCACCAGCGGGCGACCGCACGAGATCTCGTGCACCGTCACCGTGGTGTGGTCACCGGGCGCCAGGCTCGCGAGCGCACCGTCGCCGAACACGACGAGCATGTTCGCGCTCACCGCGTACCGCACGGGCACCGTGCGGTCGCGCCCGGGCACGCTGACCCACGCGGTGTGGTGCGACTCCACGGCCTTGTCCACGTTCCCTCCTCCGCCGTCGCGCGCCGGACCCTCGCTCACCCGGGCCGGTCTCGCAATATTTCTAGTGTCTGCTATAAAATATTACAAGGTTCGCCCGCAGGGGAGAGGTCCCGGCGAGCGCCCGGACCAGAGCGTGGGCCCGAGGACACGACCCGCGCAGGAGGGAGGCGGTGCCCGATGACCGTCGATCACGCACCGGCCGACGACCGCGAGGACACACGGGCGCGCACGATCGCCGCGCTCGAGGGGGTCTACGACCCCGAGCTCGGCGTCGACATCGTGTCGCTCGGCCTGGTCTACGACGTGCGCGTCGGGCCGTTCGGCGTCGACATCGACATGACCCTCACCACCGTCGGCTGCCCGGTCTCGGAGTCGCTGCCCATCGAAGCCGAGTCCGCGGTCCGTGAGGCGCTTCCCGACGCCGACGTCCGCGTGCACATCGTGTGGGACCCGCCGTGGACCCCGGAGCGCATGTCCGACGCGGCCCTCGACACCCTCGGCTTCCGGCGACGCTGAGGCGGCGCCGAGTCCCGCAGCCCGCCCGATGACCGTGGGGCGCGACGCCGATCGAGCGGGCGGTGACGCCCGCGTCGCCCAGGTTCACCGTCAGGCGCGGATCACGCTCGCCATGTCGGTCGGGTTCGTGATCGCCGCGCCGATCGCCGCCGTCGTGCCCCACGACACCGGGCCGTGGCTCCCGCTGCACCTGTTCGTCGTCGGAGGGCTGCTCGGCGCGATCTCCGGGGCGACCCAGATGCTCGGTGTCACGTGGTCGGCCTCCCCGGCACCCCCCGCCGCGCTCGCCTCCGCGCAGCGCACGGTCCTCGGGCTCGGCACCGTCGCGATCGCCCTCGGGCGGGAAGCCGACTCCCGCGCGGTCGTCGAGGCCGGCGGCGCGCTCGTGCTCGGGGCGCTGGTGCTGCTCGCGGTGGCGCTCATCGGCATCCGGGCAGGGGCCAAGGTGCGGCGCTTCCGGCCGGCCCTCGACGCCTACCTCGTCGCGATCACGCTCGGTCTGGCCGGAACCACCCTCGGTGTGCTCCTCGCCGTCGGGCGGGCGGGCGACCACCCCGATCGGGTCCTCGCGACCCACGCGTCGACCAACCTCCTCGGCCTCGTCGGGCTCGTGATCGCCGCGACCGTCCCCTGGTTCGCGGCGACGCAGGCCCGGACGAAGATGTCGCGACGTGCGACGGAGCGCGCGGTGCGAGTCCTCACCGGGGTGCTCGCGGGAGCGACGGTCGTGACCCTCGCGGGCTTCGCGCTCGGCATCGCCGGGATCGCCGGGGCCGGACTCACGATCTACGCGCTCGGGGTGGCGGCGGTGTACGCGTTCGTCCCCCCGCTCGGGCGCCGCCAGCTCGAGTGGGCCGGGCCCCGGCTGCTCCAGCTCCTGGTGGGCATGGCCTGGTGGGCGGCGTGTGTCGGGCTCCTCGCCGCGGCCGCGTTCCGGTCGGAGCCGATGGGGCTGCGAGCGATCGAGGCGCTCGTGGTGGGGGGCTACGCCCAGATCCTGGCCGGCTCCCTCGCCTACCTCGCGCCGGTGCTCCGCGGCGGGGGCCACCTGCGCCTCGGGCAGGGCTTCGATCTCACGCGGTCGTGGATCGGCCTCGCCGCGGGCAACGTCGGCGCGGTCGCGGCGCTCGCGGGGGCCACCGAGGTGCTGATCGGCGCGATCCTGGTGTGGATCGCCGACGTCGCGGTGCGCGCCGTCCGGCTGCGCGTGGGCGGTGCGCCCCCGTCGATCGAGCCGACGGCATCCTGACCTCGTCGCGCCCCCGCGGCGACCGCGATGCCCGGCGAGGGCCCGCGCCGCGCTCAGGGCTGCGACGGCGCGGCGATGACCGCGAAGGACCCCGAGGCCGTGGCCACGAGCTCGCCGGCGTCGTCGCGGATCCGGCCCTCGAGCTGCACGACGCGGCGCCCACCCTTGACGACCGACACGACGGCGACCAGCCGCCCCGACGCCACGGCGCGCAGGAACCGCAGGTGGACCTCGATCGACGCGCACGCCAGGCCGTCGTCGAGGGTGCTCATCGCGGCGGCCCCCATCGCCGTGTCGACCATCGCGAACAGCACGGCACCGTGGACCACACCGTTCGGGTTGTGCAGGTCGGGCGTGACTTCGACCACCGCGACGCCCTCGCCCTGCGCTGGCGACGCGACGGTCATGCCCAGGTGGTCCTGGAGCGGGAACGATGCCGCCTCGAACGTCATGCACACAACGTAGAGCCGGGGTCACACCGAGCGCGCCGCCTCGGGAGGCGCGCGGGCGCGGTGCTCACTCGACCCGCGCGGGCAGGTCCTCCCAGAGTGACGTGAACCGGGTCCGCAGGCGGGAGAGCTCCTCGAGGTGGACGGCGGCGAGCGCCTCGACCCTCGCGGCGCCGCGACGGGTGAGACGCAGGCGCACCACCCGCTGGTCGTCGGGGTCGTCGACCCGTTCGAGCAGCCCCGCGGTCTCGGCCCGGTCGACGAGCTCCACCGTGCTGTGGTGGCGGAGCAGGAGGTGCTCGGCGACCTCGCGGATCGAC
>BTUT01000048.1:0-3549 GCA_045862935.1 Acidimicrobiia bacterium | reverse complement strand
CTCGCCGCGTTCGGCCTCCTCGGCGAAGGCGATGCGCACCGCGAGCAGGAGCTGGTGCTGCGCGCCCGTGAGGCCCACGGCCTTGGCTTGCTCGTCGCTCCAGTGAAGGAAGCGACGCAGCCCGTCACGGAACGCGAGCAGCCGCGCGAAGTCCGCGTCGGTCAGCGTCGATCGGGGAGCCATCATCGCCATACGATACTATCGGGTCACGATGATTGTTCGAACCTCGACCCGCCGCCTCGTCCTGCTCACGGCCATCGGGGCCGTGCTCGGCATCGCCGGAGGTCTCGCCGCGTGGGTGCTGGTGCACCTCATCGAGATCATCACGAACCTGGCCCTCTTCCACGAGCTGTCGGTCGAGCCGCACCCGATGAGCGAGCTCGATCCCGGGCCGTGGCTGTACGTCGCGGCCATCTCCGGGGCGATCGTGATCAGCCTGCTGGCCAAGTGGGCGCCGCTCATCCGGGGCCACGGGATCCCCGAGGCCATGGAGGCGGTGCTCACGAAGCAGAGCCGGGTCTCCCCGAACACCGCGATCGCCAAGCCGGTGTCGGCCGCGGTGGCGATCGGCACCGGCGCCCCGTTCGGCGCCGAGGGCCCGATCATCGTCACCGGTGGCTCCATCGGATCGCTGATCGGCCAGATCATCCCGGTGACGCCCTCGGAGCGCAAGATCCTGCTCGCCGCGGGCGCGGCCGCCGGGATGTCGGCCACGTTCGGCGCGCCGCTGGCCGCGGTGATCCTCGCCATCGAGCTGCTGCTCTTCGAGTTCTCCGTGCGCACCTTCATCCCCCTCGTGGTCGCGGCATCGGTCGCGGGAGGCATGCACTCCGCGCTCTTCGGCGCGGGCCCCCTCTTCAAGGTCCCGCCCCACGACTTCGCCGGCCTCGAGGCGCTCCCCGCCTTCGTGCTCCTCGGCGTGGCCTGCGGCGGGCTGGCCATCGTGATCAGTCGCGGCCTGTTCCTCGTGGAGGACCTGTACCGCAAGCTCCCGATCGGAGAGTTCTGGCACCCGGTGATCGGCGCCATCGGGTTCGCCACGGTCGGCCTGTTCGTGCCCCGAGCCCTCGGTGTCGGCTACGACGCCATCGGAGACGTGCTCGCGGGAAACCTCGCGGTGGCGACCGCCGCCTCCCTCGCGATCGGGAAGCTGCTCGCCTGGTGGGTCGCGCTCGGATCGGGCACCTCGGGTGGCACGCTGGCGCCGATCCTGCTCATCAGCTCGTCGTTCGGGACGGTGGTGGGCTCGGGGCTCAACCACGTCCTGCCGGGTCCCGACGTCGCGCTCGGCGCGTTCGCCATCGTGGCCATGGCCGCGACCTTCGGCTCGGCCACCCAGGCGACCTTCACCGCGATCGTCTTCGTGTTCGAGCTGACCCGCGACTACGACGTGATCCTCCCGCTGATGCTGGCCACCGTCATCGCCGACCTCGTGTACTCCGCGGTGAACGAGGACAGCCTCATGACCGAGAAGCTGCGCCGCCGGGGGCTCCACATCGGGCGCCACTACGGGGTGGACCCGTTCGCGGGCGTGCGGGTCGCGCAGATCATGACGACCGCGGTCGAGACGCTCCCCCACGACGCGACGGTCGGGGAGGCGCGGCGCCGGTTCGAGACCGGGTCCCACGGCGCCTACCCGCTCGTCGACGGGGCCAAACTCGTCGGGATCGTGACCCGCGGCGACATCCTCCGCGACGCCGCGGGCGACGGGGAGCCGTTGCGGGACCACGCGACCACGCAGGTCCTCACGGTGAACGCCGACGCGAGCGCGCAACAGGCGCTGCGGATCATGGTCGACGAGCACGTCGAGCACGTGCCCGTGACCGACGGCGACGGCACGCTCATCGGCATCTGCACGCGGACCGACCTCCTGAAGGTCCGCCGTCGCCAGCTCGACCTCGAGCGCCGCCAGGCGGGCATCGCCCGCATCCCGCGTCTCGGGAGGGGCCGCGCCCCCGCCGACGAGCCCTCCCCCTGACGGGCACCGGTCGGGAGGCGCGACGCGGACCGCGCGACCCGGAGCGTGCGACGCGGAGCGCGCGACTCAGAGGCCGCGGCTCAGGTGCGCGCGGAGCACCTCGGCGCCGGAGTGCTCCACGTCGCGGGTCGCGGTGACGAGCGTGAGGCGGCGTCGCCGGGCGACCGCCCGGAGGTGGGCCACGGCCGCGGACGCCGGCGGGTGGGCCAGCTCCTCGCGATAGCGGCGGGCGAACTCGTCGAAGCGGGAGACCTCGTGGCCGTACCAGCGGCGGAGCTCCGTGGTCGGCGCCGCGTCCTTGAGCCACTCGTCGATCGCGGCGTCGGTCTTGCGGACGCCGCGCGGCCACAGCCGGTCGACGAGCACCCGGTAGCCGTCGCCGCCGGTGTCGGTGTCGTACGCGCGGCGGATGGAGATGCGGCGGCGGCGCTCAGTCGTCACGGTAGGTCCAGTCGGGACGCTTGCTCCAGTACCGCTCGTCGTAGGTGGCGGCACCGCCCCCGAGGTCGAGGAGCTTCGGGATGGGGCGGCGTCCGGGGCGGGGGCAGGCGTGGCGGTCCAGGTGCTCGGCGAACTCGTCGGGGAACGCCTGGAGGACGCTGCTCACGAGGAGCCGCTCCTCGACGGCGAGGTAGCAGCGGTTGCCGTCGGTGACCCGTGTCAGCCATCCCTGGATGGCGGCGACGTCGGCGTCGGATCCCTCGCCCCGCTCGATGCGCTCGAGGTGGGCGGTGATCTCGCCCGAGCCGATCTTGCACGGAGGGCACTGGCCGCAGGACTCGATCGACAAGAAGCGCGACAGCCGGTAGGCCGCGTCGACCATGCACGCGGTGTCGTCGTGGACGATGAACCCGGCCGCGCCCATCGCGCTGCCGATGGACTCGAAGCCCTCGTAGCTCACGGGCACGTCGAGGTGCTCCGCGGTGACGACCGGGTTCGCGACGCCGGAGAACACCGCCTTGACCCGTCGGCCGGGGAGCACGCCGCTGCCCACCGCGTCGATGACCGCGGCGAGGGGGGTGCCGAGCTCGACCTCACCCACATCGGGCGCGACGACGTCGCCGACGACGGTGGCGACGATCGTGCCCGGCGACTCCGGCGTGCCCCGCGAGCGGAACCAGTCGGCACCCCGCGCGAGGATGTGGGGGACGTTGGCCAGCGTCTCGACGTTGTTGACGAGGGTGGGGTTGGGCCCGCCGGTGGAGGGACGGCCGATGCGGGGCCCCGCCTCCCAGCCCTCCTGGGGTCCGGCCGCGAACAGGCCGTGCTCGTAGGGTGGGAACCACCGGGGCAGGGGCGGCTTGCCCTCGATCACCTCGAGCATCGCCTTCTCCTCGCCGAAGAGGTACTCGTCGGGCCCGGCGACGACGGTGACCGTGCACTCGGTGCAGATGCCGGCCGTCTGGAACTCCTGCACGGCCCGGCTCACGAGGTCGATCTCGGCCTCGAAGCCCGCCTTCATGCAGAAGAACGCCTCCTCGGCCCCGACGGCGAAGGCTGCGACGATCAGCCCCTCGACGACCTGGTAGGGGTTGGCGCGCAGGAGGGCTCGGTCCTTGAACGTGCCGGGC
>BTUT01000047.1:2045-11755 GCA_045862935.1 Acidimicrobiia bacterium | reverse complement strand
TGGCCCCGAAGAGGACGCCGTTGATCCCCCAGCTGTCGGCGAGCTCGTTGCCGGTGCCGTCTCGGAGGTCACCGGCGCCCCGACCTCGTCCTGACCGGCGGGCGTCGCGAACACCAGGTCGGTGCGGCCGCGCACCCGGCTGAGGATGCGGATCCCGCCGATCCAGCACACGAGGATCTCTCGCTATCGTCTCGGCGTGGCGAGGAGTCGACCAGCCCGCAGCCGCGACCCGCGCAGCCGGGGTCGCGTCACGCCGTTCGCACCCAAGCTCGCGGTGCCGCACCCCGGAGGCGGTGCGGTGCCTCGCCCGCAGATCGTCGGTGCCCTGTCGAGCTTCGGTGGTCGAGTCGTCGTGATCAGTGCGGCGGCGGGCTACGGGAAGTCGACGGTGACCGCGGAATGGGTCGGCGCCGACGAGCGGGCGCACGCGTGGTTGACCCTGGACGAAGCCGACCGCGATCCGGTCGTCTTCCTGACGTACCTCGGCATCGCGCTCCACGAGGTCGAGCCGGTCCCCGATCCCCTCCTCGACGTGCTGACCCGCGTCGATGTCGACATCCCCACGATCGTGGCGGCGCTGGAGGAGGTGCTCTCCGCCAGACTCCGACCCTTCGTCCTCGTGCTCGACGATGTGCACCACCTCCGGCCGGGTCCGAGCCGCGACGTCGTGCTGCGAGCCCTCGTGGCCCACGTGCCTCCGGGGTCGGTCGTCGCGCTCGTCACCCGGGAGTCGGCGCCGCTCCCGACCTGCCGTGCCGTGCTCGCCGGTGAGACGATGGTCGTCGACGCCCACGATCTCGCGCTGACGCGTGAGGAGGTCGGCGCCGTCCTGCGCAGTGAGGCTTTCGAGGCATCGCCCGAGGTCGTGGACGCGTTGTGGCAGCGAACCGAGGGCTGGGTGGCGGGGGTGGCGCTCGCGGCGTTGGCGCTCCGCGGCGTGCACTCGATCGAGCCGGCGCAGCTCGCCAACGCGGTGCGCGGGAGCGAGCGCCGAACCCGCGACTACTTCACGGACGAGGTCCTTGCCGCCTTGGGGGACGATGACGCCGAGTTCCTCCTCGCGACGGCCGTGCTCGGGCCGTGCTCGGGCCCGCTGTGTGACGCGGTGCTCGGGCGGACCGATTCCGGGAGCACTCTCGCGCGGCTCGCGCGCGAGAACTGCTTCGTGACACCCATGGACGAGTCGGCCACCTGGTACCGGTACCACGCGCTGTTCGAGGAGATGCTCGCGTCCGAGATGCAGGGACGCGACGCCGCGAGGGCTCGTGAGGTGGCGCGGCGTGCCAGCGATTGGCATGCGGCGCAAGGCGATGGAGACCGGGCGATCGCGCTGGCGCTCTCGGCAGGTGACCGCGACCTCGCCGCGAGGCTGGTCTGGCAGTTCGCGCCGCAGATGCAGAACGCCGGGCGGATCGACACCGTGGCGCGCTGGATCGACCGGTTCCGCGCCGAGGAGATCATGGGCACCGCGTGCTTGGCCGTGCCCGCAGCCTGGAACGCGCTCGTGCGGGGCGAGATCGACGAGCTGCAGCGGCTGGCGGCGTCACTCGATCGCTCCTGCGACGGGAGCGCGCTGCCCGACGGCACCGATCCCTGGGCGGCCGCAGCGCTGCTGCGGGCGATCACAGGGGCCGGTGGCCTCGGCGAGATGCGCGAGATGGCCGCGAAGGCGCGGGCCGGTCACCGGGACGACAGCCCGTACCGCGCGCTCGCGACGTTCCTCGAGGCGAGCGCGGCGGGGCTGCTCGGCGATGTCGACGCGGCCTGGGACCTGAACCGTGAGGGTGCCCGGCTGGCTCGGACCGTGCTGGTGCCCGTTCACGCGCACCTGCTCGCCCACGCCGCTCGTCTCGATCTCGCCACGGGCAATTGGGAGGCCGCGCTCGGGCTCGTGGGCCAGGCGCTCGCGGTGGTCGAGGAGCACGGGCTCGCGGATCGACCCGCGATGGCGCTGGTGCTCGCCACCGCGAGCCTCGTGCACGTCTCCACCGGCGACCGGGAGCGGGGCGACGCCGAGCGGCAGCGGGCGATCGACCTCCTGGATCGACTGATGGACGTGAGCCCGTACCAGGTGCTCGAGGCGCGGCTCGATCTGGCCTGGGCGTCGGCGCTCGTGGCGGATCATCGGGCGGCCCGTGTGCTCCTGGGGCGTTCGGAGCACCAGGTGCGCAGCCTGGGGGACGCGGGGGTGCTCCCGAGCAGGTTCGACGCCGTCTCCCGCATCGTGGGCGAGCACGCGCCGCGCCCGGGTGCGGATCTCGCCGAGCCGCTCACCCCCGCGGAGGTTCGTGTGCTCCGGATGCTCCCGACCCATCACAGCTTCGGTGAGATCGGCGGCGAGCTCTTCGTCTCCCGCAACACGGTGAAGAGCCACGCGATGGCGATCTACCGCAAGCTCGGCGTGAGCTCCCGCAGCGCCGCCGTGGAGGAGGCGGTCCGACAGGGGTACCTCGCGGGCTGAGGTCGCGGTGCGTACGTCCGTCGCCCCACGAGCAGCGTCTTCGCGGCATGATCACCGGGTGATCGGTCGGACCCCGGGGTGCCCATGACGTGGGTGCCGTCGTGCCTGTCGCTCGCGGTCGACCCGGTGCCCTGGGCCCGGGCACAGATGGCGTTCACCCTGGGCTTCCACATCATCCTGGTCCCGCTCGGCGTGTCGTGGGCGTTCATGGCCCTCGTCGCGAACCACCGGGCCATCACGAAGCACGACCCGGACGCCCTGCTGCTCGCCCAGCGATGGTCGAAGTACATGGCCGTGACCTTCGCCGTCGGCGCGGTCACCGGCACCGTGCTCACCTTCGAGTTCGGCCTCCTGTGGCCTCGGCTCATGGGCCGCTTCGGCGACGCCTTCGGGATCCCGTTCACGATCGAGGGGCTGTTCTTCTTCGCCGAGGCGATCTTCATCGCGATCTACATCTACGGGTGGAAGCGCCTCAGGCCCTGGCCCCACTTCTGGAGCGGCGTGCCCATCGTCATCGCCGGGATCGGGGGCACGGTCTCGGTGGTCGCGGCGAACGCGTGGATGAACGAGCCGGGCGGCTTCACGCTGAGCTCCGCCGGTGAGGTCGTCGACGTCGACCCGATCGCCGTCATCTTCAACAAGGCCATGCCGTTGCAGACGGCGCACATGCTCGTGGCGGCCTACCTCGTCGGCGGGTTCCTCGTCGCGTCGGTCTACGCCGGGGGCATGCTGCGGGGCCGGCGCGACCGCTACCACCGCCTGGGGTTCACCATCGCGTTCACGGTCGCCGCGATCGCGACACCGGTGCAGATGCTCGTGGGCGACCAGCTGGCCCGCTGGGTCTACGAGAACGAACCCACGAAGTTCGCGGCCATCGAGCTCGTTCCCCGCACGGCCAGTGACGTTCCCGAGACGCTCTTCGGTCACCTCAGCGCGCAAGGCGAGGTCGAGGGCGGGTTCCCGATCCCCGGCCTCGCCTCGTGGCTCTCCGACCCGAGCACCGGACGCGACACGGTGATCCAGGGCCTCGACAGCTTCCCGGAGGACGAACGGCCGACGAACGCCGAGGTGAACGTCGTGCACCTCTCGTGGGACGTCATGGTCGGCCTCGGCACGCTGCTCTTCGGGTTGTCGCTCTGGTACGGCCTGTCGTGGCTGTTCCGACGAGACATGCCCCGGTCGCGGCTCTTCCTCTGGTTCGCGGCGGGATCGGGGGTCGCCTCGGTCGTGGCGATGGAAGCGGGCTGGGTCGTCACCGAGGTCGGCCGCCAACCGTGGGTCGTGCGCGGCTACCTCCAGGTCGAGGACGCCGCGACCGCGAACCAGGGCGTCTGGGCGACCTTCGTCGTGGTGCTGGTCCTCTACGCCGCGGTGGGCGTCGCGCTCGTGCTCGTCCTGAGGTCGATGAGCCGGCGCTGGCGGGCCCAGCCGGCGCTCGCCGAGAGCGAGGTGCCCTACGGTCCGAGACGCCGTCCGCCCGGCCACGAGGTCCCGGCCCCGTGAGCACCGCGGTCGGCGTCGTGCTGTTCGTCGGGATCACGGCGTACGCGCTCTTCGGCGGTGCCGACTTCGGCGCCGGGTTCTGGGACCTCGTCGCCGGTGGTGCGCAGCGCGGCGAACGACCGCGCGCGATCGCCCAGCACTCGATCGGTCCGGTCTGGGAAGCCAACCACGTGTGGCTGATCTTCGTGTTGGTGGTGTTGTGGACCGGGTTCCCCGAGGCGTTCGCATCGATCACGCTCACGCTGTACGTGCCGCTGTCGCTCGCGGCGCTCGGTATCGTGCTGCGCGGCTCGAGCTTCGCGTTCCGCAAGGAGGTGTTCCGAACCTCGAGCCGCCGGGGCTTCGGGGCGGCGTTCGCATCCGCGTCGGTGCTCGTGCCGTTCTGCATGGGCGCGGTGGCGGGCGCGATCGCGTCGGGCCGGGTGCCGGCCGGCGGCGAGGCCGGCGATCCCTGGACGAGCTGGATGAACGCGACGTCGATCCTCGGTGGCGTCCTCGCGGTCGCAGTGTGCGCCTACCTGGCCGCGGTCTACCTCGTGTGGGACGCGGATCGCCTCGGTGCTCCCGACATGGTGGAGTACTACCGCAGGCGGGCGATCGGCGCCGGGATCGTCGCCGGATCCGTCGCGCTGTGCGGGATCGTCGTCCTCCACGACGACGCGCGCTACGTCTTCGACGGCCTCGCGTCCCGCGCGCTGCCCCTCGTGGTCCTCTCGGCGCTCTGTGGTCTCGGGTGCCTGGGCCTGCTCCACCGCACCCGGCACCACGGGGCCCGCGTCCTCGCGATGGGCGCGGTCGCGGCCGTGGTGGTCGCGTGGGGCGTCGCCCAGTGGCCGTACCTGCTCCCCACCAGCCTCGAGGTCTCGGAGGCCGCGGCGCCCGACCCCACGCTCGTCACCATCCTGGTGGTGTTCGTCGTCGCGGCGCTCGTGATCCTCCCGTCGCTCGGGCTGCTCTACCACCTCGACCAGGCGAACCTCCTCGACAGCGAGGAGCCCGCTCAGCAGGACCCGACCTGAACCCGGCCCCGGTGGAGATCAGCCGGTCACCGGCGGTCGAACTCGTGTGCGAGCTCGGCGCAGCGTCGGCTCGATGGGGACGCCGCGGCTACTGCCCGCGGGGGGTCATGTCGAGATCGGGCGGGGGCTCCGACGGGATCTTCCAGCGGAGGAACCCCTTGTCGTAGAGCTCGTGGTACGCGTTCGCGTGCTCGACCATCTCGTGGAAGGCGGCCTCGAAGGCATCCCAGTCCTCGTCCTCGATCGCCTGCTTGACGATCTCGCACTGCTCCTCGATGAACTTGTACATGTTGTCGGTGTACTTCGGGCGCAACAGGACACCGATCTCCATGAGGTTGATCGCTTCCTTGAGCTGGAAGCGGGCGAGCGGCTTGTTCTTCGCCTTGCCCGCGTAATAGCACTTCCAGATCCGCACCCCGATCTCCGGCATGATCCGTGCCATCCCCGGCTGGACGTGACCGAGCTCCTCGAGCGTGAGGTGGCTCTTGCCGGTGTCGACGATGTGATCGTGGTGCGGGACGTCGCTCATCGGGTCCTCGTGCTCCTCGGCTCGCGTCGCGTGATCGGTTCGGCGCGGCACCGTAGTCGTCCCATCCGCGGGGCACCACCCGTGCGCGCCGTGCACCCGTACGATCTCGCCAGCACCGAGGAGGGCCCGTGAGCATCCGTGAAGCCGTGATCGTGGACACCCTGCGAACCGCGATCGGGAAGCGCAACGGCGCGCTCGCGGGCTGGCACCCGACCGACCTCCTCGGGCTGGCGCTCGACGCGCTCGTGGAGCGCGTCGGCGTCGATCCCGGCCTCGTCGACGACGTCATCGGTGGGTGCGTGACGCAGGCCGGTGAGCAGGGAGTGAACGTGACGCGCAACGCGTGGATCGCGGGTGGTCTCCCGGCTCACGTGCCCGCCACCAGCGTCGACCGTCAGTGCGGGTCGTCACAGCAGGCCGTGCACTTCGCCGCGCAGGGCGTGATGTCCGGTGCCTACGACCTGGCGATCGCGTGCGGCGTCGAGTCGATGACCCGGGCGCCGATGTCGAGCAACGCCCGCGGGGGGAGCGGTCCGTTCAGCCGCGCGTTCCTGGAGCACACCAACCACACCTTGGGCATCCAGTTCTGGGTCGCGCAGGTGCTCGCCGACCGCTTCGGGATCACGCGTGACGAGATGGACGCGTACGCGCTCGAGAGCCACCGTCGTGCGGCGGCCAGCACCGAGACCGGGCACTTCGCGCGCGAGATCGTCCCGGTGCCGATCAAGGACGAGGACGGGCGCGTCACCGGGTCGGTGCTCGACTCCGACGAGGGGATCCGCCGCGACGCATCGCTCGAGGCGCTCGCCGCGCTCGGACCGGCCTGGGTGTCCGACGACCAGCCCGCGCCCGACATCACCGCCGGGAACGCGTCGCAGATGAGCGACGGTGCCGCGGCGATGCTCGTGGCCGATCGGGCCACGGCCGAGCGCCTCGGCCTCCCCGTGCGCGCGCGCCTCGTCCACTTCGCCGTGCTCGCCGACGACCCGGTGCTCGTCCTCTCGGCACCCAACCCGGTCACCCGCCGGCTCCTCGACCGGACCGGGATGACGGTCGACGACTTCGACGCCGTGGAGTGCAACGAGGCCTTCGCGGCGATCGCGCTCATGTGGGCGAAGGAGTTCCGGCCGGAAGCGGAGCGGTTCAACCCGCGCGGCGGGGCGATCGCCCTCGGTCACCCGCTCGGCGCGAGCGGCGTGCGTCTCATGACGACGCTCCTGCACCACCTGGAGGCGACGGGTGGCCGCTACGGGTTCCAGACGATGTGCGAGGGTGGCGGGCAGGCGAACGCCACGGTGATCGAGCGCCTCGCGTGACGAAGCGCGGCGCGGCTCAGCGCCGCTCGGACTGGATTGCGCGTGCGGCGCGTCAGCCGGGTACGAGGTCGCGCAGCGCGGCGTACTGGTCGAGGCACTCCTCGACCGTCCGGCTGCGCACCGACACCTCCACCATCGTCGCGCCGATCGCGTCGAGGCGCGCGACCTTCGCGCAGGTGCCGTCGGGATCGCCGATGGGATCGAGGGCTCCGGCCTGCAGCGCGATCGTGAGGGGCGTCGTCCGGGCGGACCAGGCTTCCGTGGCGCGCGCCCGAGCGAGCATCACACCCGCCTCGTCGATCGACAGTCCGAAGGGGATCCATCCGTCACCCAGCTCCACCGCGCGCCGCAGCGATCGTGCGGTGCGCCCGCCGATCCAGACCGGGACGGGCCGCTGGATCGAGGTCGGGTCGATCACGAAGCCGTCGTAGTCGTAGTGGGAGCCGTGGTACGCGGGCTCGGCGTGGCCGAACGACGCCCGCAGCGCACGGATGGCGTCGTCGCCGCGTTCGCCCCGTCCCTCGAACGGCGCGCCGAGCAGGTCGAACTCCTCCTGGAGCGAACCCACGCCCACGCCGAGGATCAACCGGCCGCCGCACACCCGGTCGAGGGTCCCGTAGCGCTTCACGAGCTCGAGCGGGTGGTGGTAGCCGAGGACGAGCACGTACGTCGCGAAGCGGATGCGCTCGGTGTGCGCCGCGAGGTACCCGAACACCGACAGCGGATCCCAGTAGGTGGACCCGCGCACCGCGGCGGCGGCGATCGGGATCCCCACGTGCTCGCTGCACGTCAGGTGGTGGTAGCCGAGCGCGTCCGCGGCCCGGGCGATGCGAGCGACCTCGTCGATCCCGGCGTCGCGCTCCCAGGGCGCGTGACCCTTCGGGGTGCGGGTGAGCACCGGGGTGGCGACGGCGAGGTCCATGCGGTGCCGGTGCTCGGTCTACTTGCGGGGCAGCAGCGCCCGGTCGGCGATGATGTTCTTCTGCACCTCGGTCGCGCCCGCACCGATCGACGTGTAGCGCTGGAAGCTGTAGAGGCGCGTCCACAGGCCGTTGTCGACCGCGTCGGGACCGCCCCGCGCGAGGAGGCCGTTGGGTCCGAGCATGTCGACCGCGAGCTCCGCGAGCGTCTGCGCGAGGTGGCTCCACTGCAGCTTGGCCAGCGGAACCTCGGGCCAGTTCTTCTGGCCCTTGATGATCTTGGTGAGCGCGCGGTAGTTCAGCAGCTTGGTGAGCTCGATGTCGGTGTGAGCGCGTGCGATCCGCTCCCGGATCCCGGGGTCCTCGAGCGCGTCGGGATTCACCGCTCGGGCCGCCGCGATCATCGCGCGGAGATCGGCGGCCATGGTGATGGCGAGACCGGCCGTGCCGACCCGCTCGTGGCCGAGGGTGCCCATCGCCACCTGCCACCCCGCGCCCTCGTCGCCCAGGCGGCAGCCTGCGGGGATGCGCACGTCGGTGAACCACACCTCGTTGAACATCTCGTCGCCGACGATGTCCCGGATCGGACGGCACTCGATGCCCGGCGCGTCCATCGCGACGATGAACGCGGTGATGCCCTCGTGCTTCGCGCCGCGCTCGATGGCGGCCGGATCGGTGCGGAACAGGAAGAGACCCCACTGCGCGAGGTGGGCGGTGGAGATCCAGATCTTCTGGCCGTTCACGACGTAGTCGTCGCCGTCGCGGATCGCGGTGGTGCGGAGGTTCGCGAGGTCGGAGCCGGCCTGGGGCTCGCTGAAGCCCTGGCACCAGTGCTCGTCGGCCGACAGGATCCCGGGCAGCCAGCGCTGCTTCTGCTCCTCGGTCCCCCAGCGGTTGATCATCGGACCGATCTGCCAGATGCCGTTGGCGTTGTAGATCCCGGGCGCACGCACCCGGGCCATCTCCTCGGAGTAGATGACGTTCTGGACGGGGGTGGCCTCGCGCCCGCCCCACTCCTTCGTCCAGTTGATCGCGGCCCACCGGCCGTCGTTCAGCCGGCGCTGCCAGTCCCGGCGGCGCTCCTGGCTGCGGGCGATGCCGTCGCGCCGGGTGGCGTTCGGGTCGTCGTCGCCCCAGTCCGCGAGGAACCGCGGGAGGTGCTCGTCGAGCCACCCGCGCAGCTCGTCGCGGAAGGCGACGTCCTCTTGCGCGTAGGCGAAGTCCACGGGATCAGCCCTCCGGTGTCCAGCGCCCGACGTCGGCGTCGAGCTGGGTGATTGCGCTCACGATCGCCGCCTCGGCCGGGGCCGCGTTGCCCAGCCGCTGCCCGAAGATCGCGTCGCGCCACTTCGTCATGGCGGTGGCGAGCTGGGTCGTGGCGTCGATCGACGACCGGAGGATGTCGGCACGGGTCGACGCGGCGCGGGCGTGGAGCCGCTCGAGGTTCGCCTGCTCGGCCTGCACCTTGTCGATCTCGGCGCTCACGGCGTCGTAGAAGTCGTACTGGAGATCGACGCGCCGGTGGTCGATCCCGAGCCTGATGGCCTCACGTCCGCTTGCGGCGGCCCGACCGGCCGACGCGACGAACCCGTTGCCCTCGGGAACGGCCGCGGTGGTGTCGTCACCGGTGAGTGCCGACCAGCCGAGGTAGCCGCCGTACACCGCGAGCACGACGATGGTGAGGAGCGCGGCGAGCGCCACGGAGCGACGCCGCCACGGCGATCGGGCGCGGAGGTTCGGCCGGCTCGGCCCGCGCGGGGGCACCCGCCACGGATCGACCCGTGCGGGGGCACGCGGCCCGGGCGCCGCATCGGGCACGCGGCGCCGCGGCGGGGGCGCACTCGTGGCGCTCTCGACACCCGCGGGGCGGCGCCGCGGGGGCGGCGCGGGAGCGGGAGCCGGGGACGGACGCCGCATCGACGCCAGAGTAACGTCAACCCGGTTCGAGGCCCGGCGCGCCCG
>BTUT01000047.1:0-1945 GCA_045862935.1 Acidimicrobiia bacterium | reverse complement strand
GACGCCGCATCGACGCCAGAGTAACGTCAACCCGGTTCGAGGCCCGGCGCGCCCGATGGGGAGCCGGAGCGGGCGGGGGCGAGTGGGGCGGGGCGAGCGGACAGGGGCATCGCGGGCAGGGGCATCCCGGTCCGCACCGAGCGAGGCGACGAGATGGACTTCCAGTTCTCCGAGGACCAGGATGCACTCCGGGACGCGGTGCGGTCGTTCCTCGCGGTCGAGGCACCGGCGGCGTTCGTCCGGGCCATGGTCGAGGATCCCGCGGGGTTCACCGACGACCTCTGGAGCCAGGTCGCGTCGCTCGGTTGGACGGGCCTGCTCGTACCGGAGCGTCACGGCGGGCTCGGGCTCGGGCTCGTCGACATGGCGGTCGTGATGGAGGAGATGGGCCGGCGGACGCTCCCCGGGCCGTTCTTCTCGTCGGCGGTGCTCGCCACGCTCGCCGCCGGCACGGTCGGCGTGCCCGAGCTGCTCGCGGGCCTGGCGTCCGGCTCCCAGCGGGGCACCGTGGCGCTCGAGGAGTCGGGGCACGGGAGCCCGGTGGATCGCATCCGCGCCCGGGCGCGGCGGCGCGGTGCCCACTGGCTCCTCTCGGGGGTCAAGCCCGTGGTGCTCGACGGGCACACGGCCGATTGGGTGCTCGTGGCCGCGCGGACCGAGGAGGGGCTCGGCACGTTCCTCCTCGAGTCCCCGGCGCTCGAAGCGGTGCCGATGCTCGATCCCACCCGCAAGGCGGCCCGCCTCGTGCTCGACGAGACGCCCGCCGAGCCGGTGGGGCCACGCGGCGACCACACCGCGGCGTGGCGCCGGATCGCGGACGACGGTGCGGTGATGCTGTGTGCGGAGCTCGTCGGCGTGTGCGATGCCGCGCTCGCGCTCGCGGTCGAGTACGCGAAGGCCCGGGTGCAATTCGATCGGCCGATCGCGACCTTCCAGGCCATCCGGCACAAGGCCGTCGACATGCTGCACCGCGCCGAGCTCGCGCGTGTCGGCACGCACTACGCCGCGTGGGCGTCGGACGTCGACGACCCGGCTCGCGAGATCGCGGTCGCGATGGCCAAGGGCTACGTCGCCGAGGCCGCGGTGTTCGTGACCGCGGAGGACATCCAGGTCCACGGCGGGGTCGGGTTCACCTGGGACTGTGACGCGCACCTGTTCTACAAGCGGGCGAAGCAGAACGACCTCCTGCTCGGCTACCAGGGCTGGCAGCGCTCGCGCGTCGCCGACCTCGTGCTCCACCCGTCATGACCCCCCCCGACGTGCGTCCCACAGCCGCGTATGCGAGCGCTGGGGACGTATCTCGCGTACGACCGCTGGCGGATGCGGTCGCCGAGCACGTGCGCGCCGGGGACGTGCTGCACCTCGCGGTCGGCCACACGCGCTGGTCGGCGGCGGCCCGCGAGGTCGTACGGCAGTGGTGGGACCGTGATCCGGGCTTCACCCTCGTGATGCTGAGCCTGTCGAGCCTCGGCGCGCTGTTCTTCCGCGGGGGCCTCGTGAGGAAGGTCGTCACGGGGTACAGCGGCGACACGTTCCCGAACTTCACGCCGAACCCCAACTTCGCGCGCGCGTACCAGGACGGCTCGGTGGAGGTGGAGCACTGGTCGTTCCTCGCGTTCTCGCAGCGACTCGAAGCCGCGGCGCGCGGGCTCCCGGCGGTGACCACCCGGTCGATCGCCGGGTCGTCGATGGAGGGCAACGAAGCCTACGCACGGGTGGAGACCCCCTTCGGGGAGGTGGGGCTGCTCGCTCCGCTCGCGCCCGACGTGGCGCTGCTCCACGCGCCGGTCGCTGACCGCGACGGGAACGTCGCGCTCCACCCACCGCTGCTGGAAGGGGTGTGGGGCGCGCGCGCGGCTCGCCGCGGCGCGGGCGTGGCGGTCGAGCGCGTGGTCGACGATCTGCGACCCGGGGCCCACCACGTGCGCATCCCCGCCCAACCGGG
>BTUT01000046.1:0-11893 GCA_045862935.1 Acidimicrobiia bacterium | reverse complement strand
GCACGATCACCCACGAGCCCCAGGTGCTGGGCCCGTCGGCCCACCTCTGGAGCCGGTCCTCGCTCACCCCGGCCGACGTCGACCTCGCGCTCCTCTACGACGGGTTCTCGTTCAACTGCCTCGCGTGGCTCGAAGCCCTCGGCTTCTGCGACATCGGTGAGGGCAAGGACTTCGTGGACGGGGGGACCCGGATCCGCCTCGGGGGCGAGCTGCCGCTCAACACCCATGGCGGCCAGCTCTCCCACGGCCGCACGCACGGCTTCGGGTTCTTCCACGAGGCCGTCACGCAGCTGCGCGGCCACGCGGGAGACCGTCAGGTGGAGGGCGCCGAGGTCGCGGTGGTGAGCAACGGCGGGCTCACCCCGGGCGGCGCGATGCTGCTCACCACCGACCGGTGAGCCGCGCACCCGGGCACGTGGGCGTCCCCGGGGTCAGTCCTGGTCGGCGGTCTCCCACCACTGGCACCACCACGCGCCGCCCACGAGGATGCGGATCTGCTGGTGCCAGCAGTACGAGATCGACGAGGTCGTGTCGAGGTAGTAGAGGCAGTTGTCGCAGCGCTCGTCGCCGTAGGGCTCGCCCTTGAGGACCGCGCGCTCCATCATCTGCTGGAGCAGCATCCAGTTCTTCTCGTCGATCTCCTTGGGCTCGGGCTTGGGCATGTCCTCGTACGCCATGCGCGACTGCTCCCTCTCTCGGTGGTCCGCTCGCGGTCTGCGGCTCGCGCGCGCGGCGGCGAGCCACCCGGCCTCCCGGGGTCGGCGGGAGCCTAACGGTCCGCGGGGAAGGACCGGGCACCCTCGGCGGTCGGGTCAGCGATCCCAGGATGCCCGGTACGCGACCGCCGGTGAGCGGCCGTGGCCGCGGCGTCGCTCCTCGGCCCGGACCACGAGCGGCGTGAGGAGCCGGTCGGGCAGCGAGCGCGAGTGGCGTCCCCGGAGCGCCTGGATGCGGCCCCCGATCGAGCGGTAGGGCCGGTAGGCGCGGCCGCGCTTGAGGTCGGCGTGGCGCAACAGGTCGAGGGTCTGAGGGTCCTCGGGAGCGACGCCCCACACGGCCCGGAAGCGGCGGACGCTCGCCTCGTTCCAGTCCCGGCTCCAGCGCAGGATGGAGAAGCGGCGGTCGGACCACGCGAGGCCGGGAGCGACGTAGGTCACGAGCACCGACGGCTCGAGCCAGACGGTGCCGCCCTGCTCGCGGATGCGCAGCACGGCGTCGAGGTGCTCGTTCAGGGAGAGCAGGTTCTCGTCGAGCGGGGAGATGGCGGTGATGGCGTCGGTCCGGGCGAAGAAGCAGTGGAACTCGGCCTGCTCGATCTCCTGGGGCTCGAGGCTCGCCATCAGCGACGCGGGATCCTCGCCAACGTGGTGGTGCGCCATGTGGTGGTGGACGGTGCCGTCCTCCACCACGAGTCGGTTGTCCGCCCCGGCAACGTGCACCCGCGGTCGGGCGGGATCGGTGGACGCGATCCCGTAGACCGGCGCGACGACGGCCGCGCCGTGCTCGTCGGCGGCGTGCTCGAGCGCGGGCAACCAGCCGGGGGAGCAGAAGGCGTCGTTGTCGAGGAAGGCCACGAACTCCGTACGCACCCGGCGGAAGGCCAGGTTCCGGGCCTCGTTGGGCGAGAGGTAGTGATCGCTGCGCACGAGGGTGAAGTCGTGGCGCGGCGCGAGCCGGCGCAAGGCGTCGCGCACGCGGGGCGGCGACCCACCGTCCACGTAGACCACTCGGAACGGGGGGCTGAGCCCGGCGAGCAGGTGGTCGAGGGAGCGCAGCGCGACGCTGAAGCGGTCGCGGGGGACCACGCAGACGGTCGTGCGCGGGGTCGCACCGGGCGTCACGGGTCGCACGGTATCGTGCGGCGCGCCGATGGACTCCGCTCGCGCGTTCACCGTCGCAGACGACGGCTACTTCCTCGGGACGGTCGCCCTCGTCAACTCGCTGCGCATCACCGGGAACGATCTCCCGGTCACCGTCCTCGACGTCGGCCTGCGGGACTGGCAGCGCGAGCTGCTGGAGGCCGAGTGCGAGGTGACCAGTCCCGCCGAGGATGTCGGGCTCCCGCAGGTGTCGAAGGCGTGGGCCCCCGCCCGATCGGACGCCGAGGTCGTGGTGCTCATCGACAGCGACGTGATCGTCACCCAGCCCCTGCACGACGTGGTGGCGTGCGCTCGGGCGGGGTTCGTCCACGCCTACCGCGACGGTCCGGTCGCCGACCGCTGGTTCGTCGAGTGGGCGGAGATCTTCGCGCTCCGGGCGCCGCTGCGCCGTCAGCCCTACGTGAACTCGGGCTTCCTGGCCTTCTCGCCCCGCCACCACCCCCATCTGCTCGCGCGGTGGACGGACGCGTGCGCGAGGTTGCGCGGGCGGCCCGTGCTCGCCGAGACCGTGCCCGACGATCCGGTGTGGTTGGTCGACCAGGACGCCCTGAACGCCCTGCTGATGAGCGAGTGGGACGCCAGCCGGCTGGTGCAGGCGCCCGCGCCGGAGATGGTGCTCACCGGCGAGATGCCCGCCGCCCGGGTGGTCGATCGCCGCCGGCTGGTGTGCCGGACGCCGGCGGGCCCGGCCCGCATGCTGCATGCGGTCGGGACCGTGAAGCCGTGGCAGCCGCGGGCGCGCTGGGAGTACCGGTCCAGCGTGTACACCGCGTGCCTCACCCGGTTGCTGCTCGCCGACGACGTGACCATCCGGGTTCCCGCCGGGGCGGTCCCGCGCCGTCTGCACCTCGGCTGGGGGGGGTGGATCACCGCCCGGGCACTCCAGGCCTACGAGGCGCCCGCGCGCTGGACCCGGCCGGTCCGGCGTCGAGTTGGCCTGTCGCCACTGCGTGGGTGATGATCGACGGCGATGACCCTGACCGACGAGGTGATCCGCACCGAAGCGCTCACCAAGGTGTACCCGGGCGGCACCCGTGCGGTCGACGATCTCGACCTCGGCGTCCGGCACGGTGAGATCTACGGCCTCCTCGGTCCCAACGGCGCCGGCAAGACCACGACGGCGGGCATGCTCACCACCCGGGTGGTGCCCACCGGTGGTCGAGCGTTCGTCGCCGACATCGACGTGGTGGCCCACCCGGTGGCCGCGAAGCAGGTGATCGGGGTCGTGCCGCAGACCAACACGCTCGACCGGGCCCTGAGCGTGTACGAGAACCTCTACTTCCACGGCCGCTTCTTCGGGATGTCCGCCCGGACGGCGCGGGCCGAGACCCGGTACCGGCTCGAGCAGTTCCGCCTCGCCGATCGGGCGACCGAGCCGGTGGCGGCGATGTCGGGGGGGATGGCGCAGCGCCTCATGGTCGCCCGGGCGATCATGCACCGTCCGGCAACGCTGTTCCTCGACGAGCCGACGGCGGGGCTCGATCCCCAGAGCCGCCTCGCCCTGTGGGAGGTCATCGGTGAGCTCCGCCGAGAGGGTCAGACCGTGCTGCTCACCACCCACTACATGGAGGAGGCCGACCAGCTCTGCGACCGGCTCGCGATCATCGACCACGGTCGGCTGCTCGCGCTCGGCACACCCACCGAGCTGAAGGCGTCCACGGGGGCCGACACCATCGTCACGGTGGCGGCGCGCGGCGACGATCTCGAGCGCTTGCGGCGGGTGCTCGAAGCCGACCTGCCCGGGGTCCAGCAGGTGACCCAGGTCGACCACGCGGTGGTGGTCTCCGTGCGGGGGGTCTCGGGGATCCTGCCCCAGGTGTTCGCGGCCGCCGACCGCAACGCCGTCGACATCACCGACGTGTCGGTGGCCGAGCCGTCGTTGGAGACGGTGTTCATCAACCTCACCGGGAAGGAGCTGCGCGAATGAGCCGCGCCGAGACCGTGGCGCCGCCGCCGGGATCCCCGATCGTGCCCGCACGGAGCCCGGCCCAGGCCGCGCGCGTCGCGTTCGTCGCGCTGTTGCTGCGCGACGCCGTCGTGCTCCGCAAGACCCTCCGGGAGTTCATCCCGCGCACGGTGCTGCAGCCGTTGCTCCTCGTGTTCGTGTTCACCTACGTCTTCCCGAAGATCGGGCAGGGGGTCGGTGGGAGCGGCGGGGGCGAGGAGCAGTTCTCGACGATCCTGGTCGCGGGCGTCGTCGCGCTCGCGATCATGTTCCAGGGGATCCAGACCGTCGCCTTGCCGATGGTCCAGGAGTTCGGCTTCACCCGCGAGATCGAGGACCGCGTGCTCGCGCCGCTGCCCATCTGGCTCGTCGCGATCGAGAAGGCGGTGTGGGGCGCGTTCGCGAGCCTGTTCTCGGCGCTGCTCGTGTTCCCCATCGCGGCGATCGTCCCCGCAACCGAGGTGCACCTCCAGGTCGACTGGCCGGTGCTGCTGACGATCACGCCGCTCGCCTGCTTCATGTGCGGCGCACTCGGGTTGATGTTCGGGACGCTGTTCGAGCCGCGCACGGTGCCGCTGCTGTTCGGGCTCGTCGTGATCCCGATCACGTTCCTCGGGGCGATCTACTACCCGTGGGCCGCGCTGGAGCCGATCCGGTGGCTGCAGATCCTCGTGCTCCTCAACCCGCTCGTGTACATGTGCGAGGGGTTCCGCGCGGCGCTCACCGACGTCGAGCACATGAGCCTCTGGGTGGTGTACCCGGTCCTCGTGGGCTTCACCGTGCTGTTCACCTGGGTCGGCATCCGGAGCTTCACCAAGCGCGTGGTGAGCTGAGCGGAGCCGTCCCGTCCCACGCGCGGCGTGGGTCTGACGGGGACCAGCGACCCGCCGTTCGGGACCGGGGCGGCTAGCATGACGCCAGGCTGCTCGGGAGGTTCGCCGGGGCAGCCTTCTCGGCACCATCGGCAATTCCCAGCGGGTTCGCGCGTGCTCCTCTTCGGTCGCTCGCCCGTTCAGCGAGCACCACACACGGAGATCCGAATCCATGCAGTCCTTCGCCGACCTCGGCGTTCCGCGCGACCTCGTCGCGACCCTCGCGGCCCGCGGGATCGACGCACCGTTCCCCATCCAGTCCCTGACCATCGCCGACGGCCTCGCCGGGCGCGACGTCTCGGGGAAGGCCCGCACGGGGTCGGGCAAGACCCTCGCGTTCGGCGTTCCCCTCGTGGCGCGCCTCGACCGGGCCGAGCCCCGGCGCCCTCGAGGCCTCGTGCTCGTGCCGACCCGCGAGCTGGCCGCGCAGGTGTGCGGCGAGCTCACCTGGCTCGGGCGTGCCCGCAAGCTCCGGGTCGCGGCGGTGTACGGCGGCGCCGGGTTCGGCCCGCAGCTCAGCGCCCTGCGCCGCGGCGTCGACGTCCTCGTGGCGTGTCCGGGCCGGCTCCAGGACCTCGTCGACCGCGGCGAGGTCGACCTGGGCGCGGTCCGGACCGTGGTGGTCGACGAAGCCGACCGGATGGCCGACATGGGCTTCCTTCCCGCCGTGCGCAGGCTCCTCGACCGCACCCCCGACGACCGCCAGACATTGCTGTTCTCCGCGACGCTCGACGGTGCGGTCGATGCGCTCGTGCGCGCCTACCAGCGTGATCCGGTGCGCCACGAGGTGCCGGAGGAGCCGGAAGCGGCCTCACCGGCGACCCACGTCTTCTGGCGCGCGGAGCGCCACGAGCGCGTGGCAATCACCGCGGAGATCATCAATGGTGCCGGCCGCACGATCGTGTTCTGCCGGACGAAGCACGGCACCGACGGCCTCGCGAAGAAGCTGACGCGCGAGGGCGTCAAGGTCGCCACCATCCACGGCAACCGTTCGCAGGGTCAGCGTGAGCGCGCACTCGCGGCGTTCGCGAGCGGCAAGGTCCACGCGTTGCTCGCCACCGACGTGGCCGCGCGCGGCATCCATGTCGACGAGGTCGCGTGCGTCGTGCACTTCGATCCGCCCAACGACGAGAAGGACTACACCCACCGGTCCGGCCGCACCGCGCGCGCCGGCGCTGACGGCACGGTCGTCTCACTGGTGCAGCCCGACCAGGTGCGCGCGGTGCTGCGCATGCAGCGAGTGCTCGACCTCGCCGAGGGTGTGACGCCCCCGGACCTCACGGTCGTCGGCGCCGTCCGTCGGCGAGCGGGTCGGGCGCCCACGGCGCCGGAGGTGCCCGCGGCGCCCACGTCGCCCGCGGCGCCGGAGCCCGCCCCGACGCCCAACCGCGCGCGGGGCACCGTGAAGTTCTTCGACACCAAGCGGGGGTTCGGCTTCATCGACCGTGGCGCGGACCAGGACCTCTTCGTGCACCACACCGGCCTCGACGTCGCCGGGCACCGCCTCGAGCAGGGACGGCTCGTCGAGTTCGAGATCGGCCGCGGCCGCCGGGGAGACGAAGCCCGGCGGGTGCGTCTGGCGAGCTAGCCGATCACGCCCGCCGCGCGCAGCGCGGCGATCCGCTCCTCGCTGATCCCGAGCTCGACGAGGACCTCGTCGGTGTGCTCGCCGAGGAGCGGGGCCCGGTCGGCGAGACGAGCGGGTGTCGCCGCGAACTGCGCCGGGTGGCGCGGGTGGCGAACCCGCCCCGACACCGGGTGGTGGTGCTCCTCGAACATCCCGACCGCGATCGCGTGCGGGTCGTCGACGAGCTCGGCCGGGGACCGGACGACGCCGCACGGCACCGTCTCGCGCTCGAGCGCCGCCATCGCGTCGGCGGTGGGCACGGTGGCGGCCACCGCGTACACCGCGTCCATGACCTCGGCCACGAACTCGCGGTGCTGGTTCCGCTCGGCGATCGTCTGCAGGCGAGGGTCGGACGTGTCGAGGCCGAACGCTCGGCACATCCCGAGGAAGTCCTTGTCGGCCGTGGGCGTGACGATGCCCCAGCCGTCGGCGAAGCGCATCGGGCGGAACGTCGCCACGAACGAGGACGGCAACGTCCCGTCGGCGTCCATCAGGACCTCGTTGCCCGCGGCGTCGACCCAGAGGAACGACGCGACCGCGTCGAGCATCGCCAGCTCCACGTGCTGGCCGCCGTGGCCCCGTTCGCGCGCGAGCAGCGCGGCGGTGATGGCCTGCGCGGCGTAGAGGGCGGTGACCTTGTCGGCGGCGGTCTGCTTCAGGAACTGCGGTCCGGCCTCGGGATCTCCCTGGTTCGCGGCCAGCCCGCCGTAGGCCTGGATCACCGTGTCGTACGCGCCCTTGTGCGCGTAGGGCCCCACGGGCCCGAAGCCCGAGAGCGAGGCGTAGACCACGTCGGGGTTCAGGGCGCGCACGTCGTCGTAGCCGATGCCCAGACGCTCCATCACGCCGGGCCGGAAGTTCTGGATGACCACGTCGGCGCCGAGAGCGAGGTCGAGGACCAGCACGCGGCCCTCGGACGTGTGCGGGTCGATCGCGATCGAGCGCTTGCCGCGGTTGCACGAGTGGAAGAGCGCGCTCGTTCCCCCGACCGCCACGCCGATGTAGCGGGCGATGTCGCCGAAGCCCGGCCGCTCGATCTTGATCACCTCGGCACCCTGGTCGGCGAGGAGCGCGGCGGCGTAGGGGCCGGTCGCCGCGATCGAGAGATCGAGCACCCGGATGCCGGAGAGCGGGCCGCTCCGCGCCTGCGGGCCACCGGGTCGAGTCATCGCTCACGCCTCATTCGTCGAACGTCTCCTGGCTGCGCGGGCGGCCACCCGGACCGCTGTAGGCGAGCCCGTATCCGGGCTCGGGCACGAACTGGGCCACCGCGAGCTCCACCGATCCACGCGCCGCGGTCCACGCGTCGATCAGGCGGTCCTCGGCGTCGTAGTCGAACGGGTCGGTGAGCACCATCTCCTCGGTCCCACCTCGCTCGGGTGGGTTCGCCAGGAGCCAGCGGGCCGTCCGGGCGAGGGCGACGCGCGCGGGGACGCGATCGCGGTAGCCGAGGTCGGAGCGCAGTCGGGTGAGGTCCATCACCCGGTGCGTCGGCAGCGGCTGGGCGAGCATCGGCCTCGCAGGGAGCGCGAGGTCGTGGGGCATCGACACGATCTCGAAGTGGTGATCGAGCGCGGTGGCGATGATCTCCACCACCTGTCGGACCGACAGCACCTCCTCGTCGCCCACGTTGAAGACCTTCCCCGCCGCGGCGTCAGGTTCGTCGATCGCGAGGAGCAGGGCGTGCGCGAGGTTCTCGGTGTAGCCGTGGTGGTGCAACGTGAGACCATCGTCGGCGACGATGATCCGCGCTCGGCCGTCGAGGATCCTTCGCACCACGCACCACTCCCGCGGCGCGAGCTGGTAGGGGCCGTACACGTACGGGTACCGGAAGTGCGCGGCCTCGGGATGGTGGCTGAAGACGGCCTCTTCGGTCCGCGCGATGCGGTAGCCCTTCTCGTCGTCGGCGGGGTGCTCCACCACCGGCGCGTCCTCGCTCACGGGTGTGGGGAGCCCGGCGGGGTGGTGGGCCCAGGGGTTCATCCAGCCCAGGTAGGCGGGGACACCGCCGACCGACACGAACCGGCCGGTGTGGGCGCGGGTGATCTCGGCGATGCGCCGCAGCCGTCCGTACATGGCGACCGTGACGTCGAAGGTGCGCCCGGTGAGCGCGTCGCGCAGGCTGGTCTCGTCGTAGGGATCGGCGTGGACGTGCTCGACCTCGGCGGGGGTCTCGTCGCGCTCGTGCAGGCCCCGGTGCAGGATCGTCACCGCGGCACCGCGCGCGACGAGGTCGCGCACGAGCGGGATCCCGGTCGGCCCGGTGCCTCCGATGACGAGGACTCGCTCGGTCATGCGGGGATGCTGGCACGCGGCCGGGGTGCCGTGCTCGCGGTGCGGTAGCCTCCCGGCCATGAGCGCATCGAGCGAGCCCGGCGGAACCGGCACGTCCAGCCAGAAGGTCGAGCAGGTCTGGGAGACGCCGAGCCCCGACGAGATCGTCGCCCTCACCGCCGCGCACGTGGAGGCCATGGAGACCACCGACGTCGACGAGGTGTGGGTGCAGGCCGGGATGCACCACGTGATGCTGCGCACCGTGGGTCGGAGGTCAGGCAAGGAGCACCGGGTCGCGCTCCCGTTCTGGCGCGGCCCCGACGGTGTCCGCGTCGTGGTGGCGTCGTTCGCGGGGTCGGTGGAGCACCCGTCGTGGTACCGCAACCTGTCGGACGCGACGGCGAACCCCGAGGTGCTGGTGAAGGTGCAGGAAGGGGCGTTCTGGTCGGTGCCGGAGATCCTCGACGGCGACGACTACACCAGCACCTGGGAAGGTCTCGTCGCCGACCGGGCCTGGTACGCGGACTACCAGGCCAAGACCGATCGTCGGATCCCGCTCGTGCGGCTCCCGGAGACCCGCCCGGCCTGATCGCCGGCGGTGAGGCGGCGCGTCGTCATGGGCGGGGGCGACGGGCGGCGGGGACCATCCGGTCGGCGAAGCGCGTGAGGACCGGTCCCGCGATCGCGAGCAGCAGCACGTAGGCGGCGGCCAGGGGGACGAGGTCGGGCTCGACCGACGTCCCGATCGCGAGGCCGGCGATCACGATGGAGAACTCGCCCCGCGCGACCAGTGCGGTCCCGGCCCGCATCCGAGCTCGGGAGCCGAAGCCCTGGCGCCGGGCCGCCCACCAGCCGGTGCCCATCTTCGTCGCGGTGGTCACGATGGCCAGGAGCACCGCGGCGGCCAGCGCCCCCGGCAGGTCGGCTGGGTCGATCCGGAACCCGAAGAGCACGAAGAACACCGCGGCGAACAGGTCGCGCAGGGGATCCACCAGCGCGGAGGCGCGTTGCTGCACCGGTCCGGAGATCGCGATCCCGACGAGGAACGCACCGATCGCCGCGGACACGTCGAGGCTCTGCGCGATGCCCGCGACCACCAGGGTGAGGCCGAGAACGCCGAGCAGCAGCGCCTCGTCGGAGCGCGCGTCGAGCGCACGGCTGATCGGTGTCCCGAACCGAACGGCCACGAGTAGCACGAGCGTGCCGGTGGCGAGCGCGAGGAGCACGGAGGCGACACCACTCGTGAAGCTGCCTCCGGCGAGCATCACCGCGACGCACGGGAGGTACACGGCCATGGCGAGATCCTCGAACACGAGGACGGAGATGATCGTGGGAGTCTCGCGGTTGCCGAGCCGTCCGAGGTCGCGCAGCATCTTGGCGATGACACCCGACGACGAGATGTAGGTGATCCCGGCGAGCAGCACCGCGGCGTCGAGACCCCACCCCAGCACGAGCGCGGCGACGAAGCCCGGGGTCGCGTTCGCCACGAGGTCGACCACGCCGGCGGGTGCGCCGGTTCGGAGCCCGTCGCCGAGCTCCTGGGCGCTGTACTCGAGCCCGAGGGTGAGCAGGAGCAGGAGGACCCCGATCTCGGCCGCGACGTCGAGGAACTCCACCGACAGGCGTGGAGCCGCGAGGCCGCCGTCGCCGAAGAGCAGGCCGGCGAGCAGGTAGGCGGGGATCGGGCTGAGCCCGACACGATCGGAGAGCCGGGCGAGGATCGCGAGCCCGAACGCGATCGCGCCCAATTCCACGAACACCTGGGCGGCGTCGCTCGACGCGGCTCCGAGGACCATGCCGAGGCCGATCAGGAGCGACGCAGTCGCTGGTGGAGGGCGGTGACGCCGTCGCGCGTCCCGACGGCGATCGCGGTCGCGCCCGCCGCGAGCACGTCATCCGCGCCGGGGCCCACCGTCGCGCCATCGGGTCCGATCAGGGCGACGACCGACACCCCGACCTTCTCACGGACCGCGGCATCACCCAGCCGCCGGTCGGCCCATTCGGCGCCGGGCTCGATCTCGATCCAGTCGATGCTCAGGCCCTCGACGTCCTGGCGGGGTGACGTGAGCGCCTCGACGACCCGTGAAGCCCCCAGGATCTCGGCGAGCGTGCGTGCGTCGTCGCCGTCGAGGTCGATCGTCATGTGGCACTCGTCGGGGTCGTCGTCGCGGTACACGAGCAGATCGCGGTGCCCGCTGCGGTGCAGCAGCACGCCGACGCGCCGGTTGGAGGAGGTCACGAAGTCGTAGCGGACGCCCACTCCGGGCAGGGTGGTCTCCTCGACGTCGGCCATCGGCTCTCCCCTCGTCGCCACCAGATCGGCGCGGTCGACCCGGTCGACGCCTGGAGCCTAGGGGGCCACACGAGGTGCGTCGTCGGGGGCCGGCCGGGCACGCAACCCGGCGCGCCGGGTCGCACACGCGTCCCCAGCACGGAGGAAGCGCATGGACCCGAGCACCCTCGCCCTCGCCGTCGACGATCTCGTCTGGCGGCCCCCATCCGAGCGGGACGAGGGCGCCCGCCTCTACGGAGTGGTCGTCCGCGACGGCGTCGCGGCCCTCACCGTGCGCCTGGTGGAGCACGGGGAGCCGAGGCGGGTGCTCAGGCGGACTCGGCTCCCCGGGGGGCTCACGGCCGCGGCCTTGACCGTGACGGGCTGGCGGGCTCCGCTGGCGGACCCGGGCGACGTGCCGATCCGCCCGAGTGAGCACCCACTGCGCCAGCGGGTGCACTCCACGTGCGTCGTGTACGGCGGCGGTGACCTGGTGAGCGTCCTGCGGACGGCCGGCACGGACCCGCGCGGTGCCGTCGAGGTGCTGCCGGGTGGGGCGGGCGTGGTGCCCGACCTGCTCCGGCACTGCTGGTGGCGGGCGAGGGCACGCGAAGCCGGCCGCCCGGCGGCTGACGGTGCCCCGTGGGCGGTCGGCGGGTCGACGTCCGGTCCCGCCTGAGGGACCGCGGCACCGAGGCGCCGACCGGTCCACGCCCCGGCTGCCCGGCCCGGCGCGCCCCGGCCCGGCGCGCCCCGGCCCGGCGCCGCCGGACCCCGCGGGCCGGCGGGGCTACGGTGCACGCCATGAGCGAAGCCCCGTCCAGCGCCCCGTCGGGTGCCCCGTCAGACGGACCGTCCGCCCATCCGTCGAGCGCGTGGTTCATCGACGCCGACACCCACATCACCGAGCCGCCGGGCGTATGGGTGGACCGCGTCCCGGAGCGCTTCCGCGATCGCGTTCCCCGCGTCGTGCGGATGGACGACGGGGTGGACCAGTGGGTCCTCGACGGTGAGCCGTTCTAC
>BTUT01000045.1:0-11981 GCA_045862935.1 Acidimicrobiia bacterium | reverse complement strand
AATTGGTAAAATTAAAAAAGGCAATTCCCACATCCTTGAGAATCACCTTTTTATGTTAATCAACGTACCCGAGGCCGGACTCGAACCGGCACGGCCGCGATGGCCAAAGGATTTTAAGTCCTTCGTGTCTACCAATTCCACCACTCGGGCGGCCTTTGTTAAAAAAAAACCCCGTTTAACCGGGGTTCGAGCGAAAGACGGGACTCGAACCCGCGACCCTCACCTTGGCAAGGTGATGCTCTACCAACTGAGCCACGTCCGCGTGGGTCGCTCAGGATAGCGCGCGCCGGTTTCGGCGACGGATGCGGTTGTCGAGCAGCCAGATCGGTCGCCGGAACGAGCGGGCGGGCGGAACGAGCGGGCGGGCGGAACACGCGGGCGGGCGGAACGCTGTGTCACGGCACCACGAGCGCGCGGGGCCGGGATCAGGTGCCGGCGAGGCGGGCGACGACGGGCGCGAAGGCCTCGTAGCTGTCCTCGCCGAACACGCAGTACGACACCCCCCACTCCTCGCGCCGCTGCACGAGCAGGTCGCACACGGCGTCGACCGTCCCGACGCACGCGGCCGACGACCCCAGCGCCTCCTCGGGCGGGACGCCGAACGCCGGGGCGAGCTGTTCGGCGAGCGCGGCGGCGTCGTCGGTGATCGCGGCAACGAAGTAGCGGATCTGCAGCTCGAGGTCGTCGAAGCGCTCCCCCGCCCCCTCACGGATCCACGCGACCTTCTGACGGGTCGCGCCGCCCATCGTGTCCTTCACCGCGTCGGCCGAGACGGTGCCGGCACGCAGGTTGGGGTTGATCCCGACGATGTCGGCCTCACGGCCGGCGAGGCGCAGCACCCTCGGGCCTCCCCCGCCCACCACGAGCGGCGGGTGGGGTTGCTGCACCGGCAGGGGCTTCGCCTCGTAGCCGGTGATCCGGTAGTGCGCGCCGTCGAGGTCGAACGGCTCGCCCGCGAAGCAGCCCTTCACCACGGCGATCGCCTCGGCGAGGCGTTCGATGCGCGTGCCCGCGGAGTCGTACGGGATCCCGAGCTGGGTGTAGTCGGCGATCATCCACCCGGCGCCGAGACCGAGCTCCAGGCGTCCGTCGGAGAGCAGGTCGATGGTCGCGGCCTCCTTGGCGACGACGGCGGGGTGCTTGTAGTCGTTGCCGAGCACGAGGTGACCGATGCGCAGCGTGGTGGTGGCCTCGGCCGCGAACGAGATGGCGACCATCGGCGCGAGCGGCGTGTCGGCGAAGTGATCGGGCATGAACAGCGTGGAGTAGCCGAGGTCCTCGATCCTGCGCGCCTGATCCCGCCAAGCGGCGCCCGAGGCCGCGCTCGACGCCTGCACGCCGAAGCGGAACGTGCGGGGGTGGGCCATCCTCGTCTCCTTCGATCAGACTCGTTGCCCGGATCCGCACCGACGTGCGTCCCAGGTGCACGTATGCGCGGCGGTGGGACGCATCTCGGGGGTCAACGGCCGGTGGAGCCGAAGCCGTAGGTGTCGCGGGCGGTGGTGTCGAGCTCGTCGACCTCCACCCACTCCACCATCTGCACCGCCTGGATGACGAGCTGCGCGATGCGGTCGCCCCGGCGTACGGCGTAGGGGGCCTGGGGATCCGTGTTCACGAGGAGCACCTTCAGCTCGCCGCGGTACAGCGGGTCGATGAGCCCCGGCGTGTTGAGGCACGTGACCCCGTGGTGCAGCGCGAGCCCCGACCGCGGCAGCACGAAGCCCGCGTACCCGGCCGGGATCGCCACCGCGAGCCCGGTGGGCACGATCCCCCGGCCGCCGCCCGGAGCGAGCGTGACGTCTTCACGCGCGTGCAGGTCGTAGCCGGCGTCGTCGGGGTGCTGCTGGACGGGGAGCGGGACGCCGGGGTCGAGACGCCTGACGCGGATGTGCACGCGCGCAGTCTGTCAGGGCGCCGGCGGGTACGGCGGGTACGGACGGGCGCCGAGCCCCTCCGCTCAACCGGCGGCGTCAGCCGGTGAGCTCGGCCGGAGAAGTCAACCCGTGAAGTCCTCGGCCAGCGACGCGCGGGTGTCGTCGCCGAGCTCGACCTCCGCCTGGTAGGCGGGGTGATCGATCCGCAGCGTGACCGGGCCGGCGGCGAACGCCGCCTGCTGCTCCGGGGTGAACGCGAACCGGATGTAGTGCACGGTGGTGGTGATCGAGTCCTCGCGGGTGAGCCGCTCCTCGTCGACCTCCCCGGCGGGCGAGCGCTCGCCCCCGACCTCGATCGAGACGTGGTGCTGGAGGCCCACGAGCTTGGGCAGCCATTCGCGCAGCGCGTCGGGGTCGTCGATCTCGACGAACAGTGTGGCCGAGAGCTCGCCGGGGTCGGGGAGCAGGTCGTTGTAGGTCTCGACCTCGTGCGCGATCTGCTCGTCGCGCATCATCCGCTCGGCCCGGGCCATCTCCTGGACCTGGAACCGCACGGTGTCGAGGTTCTCGAACACGAGCGTCATGAGGTCGCCCAACGCCACGCGGCGCGTCTTCTTCAGCGCGATGATCCGCGCGCGGAACTCGTCGCGCTCGCGCTCGTACGCGCGGAGATCGACGATGTCGTCGACGGTCAGCTTCCTCATGCGAACCTCCAGACAGACGCCGACCGCGGGCGGCGGTCGGTGGCTCGGCGACGGGAGAGGGATCGGCCGCGCACCGCGCCCCGATCCGGCTCGTGGAGCGGCCCCGGGCAGGTACCCGGGGCCGCCTCGTCGAGCACCGTGAGCGCGCCGGCTCAGCCGAGCGAGTCGAGCTCCTGCTGGAACCGACCCGCGTGGCTCTTCTCGGCCCGGGCCAGGGTCTCGAGCCACTCCGCGATCTCCTCGAAGCCCTCCTCACGCGCGGTCTTCGAGAAGCCCGGGTACATCTCGGTGTACTCGTAGGTCTCGCCGGCGATCGCCGAGCGGAGGTTGTTGTCGGTGGAGCCCACCGGCTCGCCGGTCGCGGGGTCGCCGACCTCGGCGAGGAAGTCGAAGTGGCCGAACGCGTGACCGGTCTCGCCTTCGGCGACCGAGCGGAACAGCCCCGCGGTGTTCGGGTAGCCCTCGACGTCGGCCTTCTGCGCGAAGTACAGGTACCGGCGGTTGGCCTGGCTCTCGCCGGCGAACGCGGCCTTGAGGTTGTCCTCGGTCTTGGATCCCTTGAGTGCAGGCATGGTGGCTCCTTGTGCGACCCGGCGGTCGTCCGCCGGCTCGGTTGGTGGTTGGGACTTGCTTACGAGACCGTGGACCCCGCGCACTCGGCGCAGGCCCCGCGGAAGTGAACCTGCACGTCCTGCACGGCGAACCCGTCGCGGGCCAGCGTGGGGACGTGGAGGTCACCGACATCGATCTGCACGTCGCGGACGCGGCCGCACGACGTGCAGATCGTGTGGTGATGGGGGTGCTCGACGTTGGGATCGACGCGGACGCTGCCCGTGCCCACGTGCAGCAGGCGGACCTCACCGAGGTCCTCGAGCTCGTGCACCGTCTGGTACACGGTCTTCAGCGAGATCGTGGGCATCTCCGCGCGGGCCGCCTCGAAGAGCGCCTCGACCGTCGGGTGCTCGACGTTGTCGTCGAGGAGCCGGAAGATCGCCTGGCGCTGCGGGGTCACCCGCAAGCCCCGAGCCCGGAACCGGGCGGTGAGCTCGTCGACCGGAGTCATGACGAGATCTTATCAACAATACTTGTCGAGAGCCAACCGTGAACGAGAGTGTTACCGGGTGGGTGAGGTGGGTGAGGTGGGTGAGGCGGGTGAGGGTGGGTGACGGCGTGCCGGCCGGGCCGCCGAGACCGACCCCGGCACCGAACCGCCCCGGCGCGGACCGCCCCAGCCCCGACCCCACGGAGGTCCGCGACCCGCCTCAGCCCGTGGCCGTACCCGCCCCGGCTCCGAGCCGCGCCCGCAGGTCGGCCTCGAAGGCCCGCACGGCGGCGCCGGCGTACTGCTCGCGCAGCCGGGTCAGGTTCGGGTACCCGGCGTCGCGCTCGGCGTCCCACTCGTCGGCGAAGCGGCCCGAGGCGATGTCGTCCACCAGGCGGCGCATGACCTCGCCGACGGCACGGTCGTCGTACGCGTCGCGCCGCGAGACCTGCCCGTACTGGCTCGTCGGGGAGTGGAAGCCGAACTGCGCGGCGTAGCCCGACTCGCGCACGAGGCGCATGGTGCGCTCGAACTCGCCCGACAGCGACAGCTCGGTGACGATCGCCTCGAGCGGGATCCCGTGCTCGAGCATCACCTTCGTGAAGGTGGCGTTCACCATCGTGAGCGCGGGTGACAGCGCCTGCTCCACCGCGAGGTCGAGCACCGCCTCCTGCATCGGCGTCATCTCGATCGCGCCCTGGCGCAGACCGCCGATCGCCTTGGCCACGGCGAGCACCCGGTCACGAGCGCGGCCCGAGACGTCGCGGTGCACGCCCACGGCCGTGATGAAGCCGGCGCCCTCCTCGTAGCAGCTGCGGACCTCCGGCCCCAGCATCCGCGGCGCGACCATCCCCACGTCGCCTGCCGGGTCGAAGCGCTCGAACGCGAGGGTGTACCCGCTCGCCACGATCGTGAGCCCGTCGGCAGGCCGGGTGATCGGCAACGAAGGGACCGCGTCGTCGGGCACCAGCACGCACAGCACGCCGGCCGCGCTCGCGTCCTCGAGCTCGCCCGGGTCGAAGCCGTCGGCCACTGCTTGCTCGCGGGACGCGTCGGCCCGCACGCAGACCTGCACGGCGAAGCCGGAGTCGCGCAGGTTCAGCGCCCACGAGCGGCCCTGGTTGCCGTAGCCGACGACTGCGATCCGCTCGCCGTCGAGCATCCCGAGATCGCCGTCGTCATCGCGGAAGATCGTCGTCATCGCGGCACTGTACGCAGCGACCTACCATCCGCGCATGGCCATGCGGATCGGCGACACCGTCCGCAACGCCGCGCTCCACGCCCCGCGCGGAGTGGCGGCGACGCTCGGCGACGACGTGCTCACCTACGCGCAGCTCGCCGAGCAGTCGAATCGGATCGGGCACGTGCTGCACGGCATGGGCATCGGGCACGGTGACCGCGTGACGTGGTGGGGCGAGACGTCCCTGGAGGCCCTGCCCGTGTTCTGCGCGGTCTCGCAGATCGGCGCGGTGTTCGCACCGCTCAACGCGCGGTACGCAGCGGCCGAGGCCGAGCGGGTCGCGGGGTACGCGCGGCCCGCTCTCCTGGTGGCCGACGGCCCCCACGCCGAGCTCGCGTCGGGCTGGGACCTCCCGACGCTGGACCACGAACGACTCTTCGCGCTCGCGGCCGGCGCACAGACCGCCGATGTCGACGAGCCGGCGCTGGACGAGCGCGACCCCCATGTCATCTTCTTCACGAGCGGCAGCACGGGCCGGCCCAAGGGCGTGGTCCTCTCGCACCGCGCCAACTGGCTGCGGGGCTTCGCCGGCGCGGCGGGCGACCCCCGCGGCAGCACCGTGTGCATGTTCCCGCTGTTCCACATGGCGGGCTGGACGATGTTCATGGGTGCGGTGCAGGCCCGGGCCCCCCTGCACTTCGTGACCACGGGAGACCCCGACGACCTGCTGCACGCCGTCGCGCGCCACCGGGCGACCCGCCTGTACCTGATCCCGGCGGTGTGGAGCCGCGTCCTCGCGCACGGACTCGGGCGCCACGACCTCTCGAGCCTGCGGGAAGCCGACACCGGCACGTCGGCCACGCCCCCCGAGCTGGTCGAGGCGATCCGCGAGGCGCTCCCCCACACGGTGACCCGGATCGTGTACGGCTCCACCGAGGCCGGGCCGGGCACCGTGCTCGCGCACGCCGACGCGACCCGCAAGCCGGGATCGGTCGGGCTCCCGTCGCCCGGCGTGTTCGTGCGCCTCGACGGCGCGGGTGAGGTCTGCATCCGGAGCGAGCTGTTGATGGACGGTTACTTCGAGCAACCCGACGCGACCGCCGAGGCCCTGCGCGACGGCTGGTACCACACCGGCGACCTGGGCGCGCTCGACGAGGAGGGCTACCTCTCGATCATCGGGCGGGCCCGCGACGTGCTGCGCACCGGCGGGGAGACGGTTGCGCCGCTGGAGGTCGAGGATGTCCTCCGCCAGCACCCCGCGGTGGCCGAGGTCGCCGTCGTCGGGATCCCCGACCCGGAGTGGGGCGAGATCGTCTGTGCGGTCGTGGTGCGCGCGCCGGCATGGGGCGGCCCGCTCGACGTCGACGTGCTCCGCGACCATTGCCGTGACCGCCTCGCCGCCTACAAGCACCCGCGCCGGGTCGAGGTGGTGGACGCGCTCCCCCGCACCGCCGCGACCGGCCAGGTGCAGCGGGCACTCGTCGTCGAGCGCCTCACCGGCCACACGCGCTGACGCGCCCCGCGACCCTGGCCGATTGGATAGGGTGACACCTGCGTCAGGTGGGCCGCCGCGAGGGCGGCGCCGGTCGGCGTAGCCGGGACGAGTCGAGCGGGGGCCGAAGGGCCCGACAGGGGGAACCATGATCCGTCGTCGAACGGGCCGTGCCGTCGTGGCCGTGGCCCTGGCCGTGGGGCTCCTCGCGGCTGGTGCGAGCATCGCCGCCGCCCAGAGCGGCGTCACCACGAAGCAGGCCGCGAAGCAGTTCAAGGGCCTCAAGCCGGTGGAGGAGCCGGCGCCGCCGTGCCCCACCGAGGACGGGCTCACCGCGTCGGAGATCAAGATCGGCGGCCTCATCCCCAACAGCGGCCCGTCGGCCGCCTCCTTCGGCCCGTCGCGTGACGGCCTCGAGGCACGCATCGACAAGGCCAACAAGGAGAAGGAGCTCGGCAACCGCACGATCAAGATCGTGTACGCGGACGACGCCGCCGCTCCCGACAAGAACACCACGGCCGCTCAGCAGCTCGTCGAGCAGGAGAAGGTCTGGGCGATCGTGGAGAACACCTCCGCGGCCGACGCATCCGCCGAGTACCTCTACGACAAGGGCATCCCGGTGGTCGGCTGGCACGTCGGCCTGCCGGCCTTCGGCACCTACCCGAACTTCTTCGGGTGGAAGAACAGCTCGCCCAAGGACGGGGCGTCGACCTACACCACGCGCACGATCGACTTCATCAAGTCCAAGGGGGGCAAGAAGGTCGCGCTCGTCGGGAACTCGCAGGCCAACAGCGCCCGGGTGATCCTCCAGAGCGACGACGCGATCAAGCGCACGAAGGGCATGGAGACGGTGTTCAAGACCGTCGACGTGCCGGTGGGCTCCACCGAGTTCGGGGCCATCGCGCAGCAGATCAAGGACGCGGGCGCCGACTCCATCTACACCGGCATGGACTTCGCGGGGAACCTCGCCCTGGCCACCGCGCTGAAGCAGGCCGGGGCGAACATCAAGGTGATGGTCTTCCCCGGCGGCTACTCACCGCTCATCGTCGGCGCACCCGCGATGGACCAGGTCTACTTCGGCCTGGAGTTCAAGCCCTTCGAGACGACGCCGGCCACACCCGGGTACACCGAGTTCAACAAGTGGCTCCCGGCCAACGTCACCCGCTCCCAGGTCACCGCGATCGGGTGGCTCATGGGCGAGGCTCTCGTCCAGGGGATCAAGGAGGCGGGCGTGACCTGCCCCACCCGGAAGGCCTTCATCACGAACCTGCGCCTCCTCGACGGGTACACCGCGAACGGGTGGTTCGATCCCATCAACTACACCGAGGAGTTCAACCGGCCCTTCCCCTGCGGGTACTACGTGCAGGTGGTGAACAAGGCGTTCGTCCCCCAGGACGGCGGCAAGGCCTTCTGCGCCAAGCAGGTGATCCAGAACAACAAGATCAACAAGGAGCTGTCGAACCTGACGCCCGCCACCACGCCACCGACCACGGCCGCCGCCGGCTAGCACCCGTCGGCGTCGCCCGAGCGCCCGGGGCGGAGCGCGCGCGGCGCGCCGTCCCGGAGCGCCCTCGGGCCGGGTTCATCGACGGACCACGACTTCTTCGGATCACCACGGGAGCCGCGACGTGACGCCGTACATCGTCTCGGGACTGGTGCTCGGCAGCATCTACGCGATCTCGGCGCTGGGGCTGGTGCTCACCTACTCGTCGTCGCGCGTGTTCAACTTCGCCCACGGCGCCATCGCGTTCGCGATGGCCGTGCTCCACTACTCCCTCGCGACCCGCGAAGGTTGGAACCTCTGGGTCTCGGCCGCGTTCATCGTGCTCGTGGTCGCGCCGCTCGTCGGCCTCGGCCTGTGGGCCGCGCTGTTCCGGCACCTCACGCACGCGTCGCCCACCATCCGCCTGGTGTCGACCGTCGGCCTGTGGGTCGCGATCCCCGCGCTCACCTACCTGCTGTTCCCGTGGGCGAAGCAGGAGATCTTCGATCCCACGGGCCTGGTGCACCGGCCACTCGGGATCCATCGCGGGCTGGGGGTGACGCTCAACGACGACCAGGCCGCGGTGCTCATCGCGGCAACGGCCGTCGCGGTCCTCGCGACGGCCCTCATGCGCGCCACGTCGCTGGGCCTCGCGATCCGGGCGACGGTCGACCATCCGCGCAACGCCGCGATCGCCGGGATCGACACCGACGGCGCCACGGCGGTGTCGTGGGTGATCGGCACGATGCTCGCGGCCCTCGCCGGCATCCTGCTCGCCCCGATCCAGCACGGCCTCAACATCGGGTTCTTCACCCTCTTGCTCGTGGCGTCGTTCGCCGCGGCCGTCGTGGGCAAGATCCGCAGCCTGCCCCTCACCTTCGCCGGCGCCATGCTCATCGGCGTGCTCCAGGGCCTCTGGCCGAAGATCTACACCGACTGGTTCGAGACCGGCTGGCTCGAGGGCTTCAACAAGTGGTTCGCCATCACCTCCGAGGGCAGCAAGTCGCCCCTGCTCTCGAAGGGCGTCACCGCGAGCATCCCGTTCATCGTGATGATCGGCTTCCTGCTCGCCTACAAGGACCTCCGCCGCGAGGCGTTCGCGGTCGATCCCCGCGGAGCGTCATCCGCGCACGGTGAGGCACCGCCGCTGCCGACCACCCACGGGTGGCGCCGGGCCGCCGGGCCGCTGGCGCTCGGGGCGCTGGCCCTCACCGTGCCCCTCTGGCTCAGCGACATCTGGGTCGTGCCCGTGACCCAGGGGCTCGCGCTCGCGATCATCTTCCTCTCCTACACGATGATCACCGGCGAGGGCGGCCTCATCTCGCTGTGCCAGATCAGCCTCGCGGGCATCGGTGGCTTCGGCGCGGCGCTGCTCGCCAAGGATGCGGGTCTGCCGATCTGGCTGGCGCTGCTCGTCGGTGGTCTCGTCGCCGTGCCGTTCGGCATCCTCGTCGCCCTGCCCAGCCTGCGCATCGGCGACCTCTACCTCGCGCTGCTGACGCTGGCCTTCGCGCTGCTGATCGAGAACTTCCTCTTCGTGCAGAACGTGTTCGACAACTTCGGTGCCGGGGTCGAGCTGCACCGACCATTCGGGCTGGGCATCATCGACTCCAACGATCGGGCGTGGATGTACTACATCGTCGCCGCCGTGTTCGCGGTCGTGGCGCTGCTGATCGTGAACCTGAAGCGGGCGACCACCGGCCTCGTCTTCGCGTCGATCCGCTCGAGCGAGCCCGCCTCCCTCACCACCGGGATCAGCACCGTGCGCGCGAAGATCGTGGTGTTCGCCGCGTCGGCCTTCATCGCGGGGCTGGGCGGCGCGCTGTACTCGTCGGTGATCGGCCGGGCGAACGTGAGGGCGTTCGCCGTGCTCATCGGCATCGTGTGGCTCGCCATCGTGGTCACGTGGGGTGTGCGCTCGGTGCTCGGCGCGCTCATGGCCGGACTCATCTACGCGCTCATCCAACAGCGGCTCATGCTGCTGATCGTGATGATCTTCCTCTTCGTCGTCGTGGGCGTCTTCGTGCGGATGTACCTCGCGAAGCGCTACCAGACCACCCGGGGTCTCGTGTCGATGGCGTTGGTCACGCTGATCGGGATCGCCGGCACGTGGTTCATCCTCGACCTCGAGAGCGGCGACCTCGAAGCCCAGACCGAGCTCGCGGCACGCATCCTGCTGATCGGGTTGTTCGCCGGCATCACGATCCCGCTGCTGGTGCGCCTGGTGCTCCAGAAGCGGTACCGCACACCGCTCGGCGCCGTGGGGATCGCCGCGATGGCGGCCCTCGTGGTCGCGGGGATCTCCGTTGTCGCCGATGCCGACCTCTCGCACAGCGCGTTGGAGGTGCCGACGATGATGTTCGGCCTCGGAGCCGTGGGCCTCGCCCGCGAGCCGCGCGGCGTGATCTACGACATGGTGAACCGCCAGCGGCTGCGCCAGCTCCGTGACCAGGAGCGCGAGCGGGAGGCGGCGCTCGAGCGCGCGCGCGGCGAGGAGCCTCTGGAGGTGGGCTCGTGAGCCCCGGAGGGACCGAGGTCGCCGGGAGTGCGTCCGACGCCCGGGCCACGGCGAGCGCCGCGCTGCTGATCGAGGCACGGGACGTCACCGTGCGGTTCGGGGGCGTGACCGCGCTCGACGCCGTGAGCCTCGCCGTCCCCCGTGAGGCGCTCATCGGGCTCGTGGGCCCCAACGGCGCCGGCAAGACGACGCTCTTCGGCGTGCTGTCGGGGCTCCTGCGACCGCGCACGGGACGGGTGCTCATGAACGGCGTCGACGTCACCCGGTGGCGCCCGGAGCGCCGCGCGCACGCGGGGCTGTCACGGACGTTCCAACGGCTGGAGCTGTTCTCGGAGCTCACGGTCCGCGAGCACCTCGTGGTCGCCCGCCGGGTCCAGCAGAAGCGCCAGCGCTTCTTCTACGACCTCACCGGCCTGGGCGAGCGGCCCGGTCCGGGCGAGGCCGAAGCCGTCGACGCCCTGCTCGACCTGCTCGGGCTCGGCGACGTCGGCGAGCAGCCCGCCACCACGGTGCCCCTCGGCACCGGCCGGCTCGTCGAGGTCGGGCGGGCGCTCGCCGCCGACCCCACCGTGGTCCTGCTCGACGAGCCGTCGTCGGGGCTCGACGACGGCGAGACCGCACACCTTGCGGACGCCCTCCGGAGGGTGCGGGCCGAGCGGGGCACCGCGTTCGTGCTCGTCGAGCACAACGTGGACCTCGTGCTCGAGCTCTCCGACCGTGTGACCGTCCTCGACTTCGGCAAGGTCCTCACCGAGGGCACGCCCGGGGAGGTCCGCAGCAGTCCCGACGTGCAGGCCGCGTACTTCGGCGCACCCGTGGAGACCTCGACGGAGGAGAGCCCGTGAGCACGGAGAGCCGCGAGCCGGCCGCGCCCAGCGGAACCGGTGCACCGAGCGGGACGGGCACCTCGGCGTCGCCTCCTCGCGGGCAGGCGACGCTGCTGCGCGTCGACGACCTGCAGGTGTCCTACGGCGAAGCCAAGGCGCTCTTCGGGGTGTCGCTCGTCGTCCCGGCCGGATCGGTCACGGCCGTCCTCGGCGCGAACGGCGCAGGGAAGTCGACCCTCGCGGCCGCGATCGGCGGGGTGGTCCCACCCTCGGGAGGCAGGATCGAGCTCGACGGCCGTGACGTCACCGGGCTCCCGGCGCACAAGATGAGCCGCCTCGGGGTCTCGTTCGTCCCCGAGTCGCGCAACATCTTCCCCGACCTCTCCGTGCGCGACAACCTGCGCGCGCAGATCCGCTTCACCGTCCCCGCCACCGAGCGGTCGGCCGCTCTCTCGCGCGCGCTCGAGCTGTTCCCGGTGCTCGCGGAGCGGTCGCGCCAGCCAGCAGGCACGCTCTCGGGCGGCGAGCAGCAGATGCTGAGCCTCGCGCGGGTCCTCGCCGCGCCCCCCAAGCTGCTCATCGCCGACGAGATGTCCCTCGGGCTCGCGCCGAAGATGGTCGACCTCGTGTTCGAGTCGCTGGTGCGGATCCGCGACGAGGGCGTGACCGTGCTGCTCATCGAGCAGTTCGTGGAGCGGGCGCTCGGCTTCGCCGACGACGCCGTGATCCTCCGGCGGGGCCGCGTGGGCTGGAGCGGCCGCGCACGCGATGCCGGGCCCGAGCTCCTCGACGAGTACCTCGGCGGCGAGACCGCGTCGATGCTGTAGCACCCGGCGACGAGCTCCCGGTGGAATCCGGGCC
>BTUT01000044.1:0-12359 GCA_045862935.1 Acidimicrobiia bacterium | reverse complement strand
CGGCTTCCTCAGCGTCCACGACCTCGACGTCGACGACGACGGCCGCTTCGAGATCGTCTGCTCCACGGCGGAGCACCCGGGGAACTGGCTGCGGCTCGAACCCGAGTCCACGTTCGTGATGATCCGCCAGACCTACCTCGACCGCGAGCGCGAGACGCCGATGACCCTGCGGGTCGAGCGGATCGATCCCGAACCGGTGCGCCCGGTGCGCCCGGACGAGGTGGCGCGCAACCTGGCGGTCGCCGCCCAGAACGTCGTCGGCACCGCCAGCCGCTTCCTCGGTTGGGCCAAGGAGCTCGCGCGCGAGCCCAACACGCTGACCCGGATCGACACCGAGTACACGCGTTCGGGGGGTTCGCCCGACCACCTCATGTACTTCGGCTCCTGGGAGCTCGCGCCCGGTGAGGCCCTGCTCGTCGAGGCGCACCTGCCGCCCAACGACGCGTGGAACTTCCAGACGTGCAGCTGGTGGGCCGAGAACTTCGACAGCTACGAGGACGGTGGCGGCTACCTCACGAAGCGCAACGCGACCGTCGGGCCCGACGGCCGGTTGGTGATGATCGTGTCGCCCGAGCCGCTGGACCACCCGAACCGGATCGACACCTTCGGGCACGCGCGCGGCACGATGAACCTGCGCATCGTCCACCCCGACGGCGAGGCCACGGTCGCCACCCGCGTCGTGCGCGTGGCCGACCTCGCCGCCCACCTCGACGCCCACGTCGACTCCGAGCCCGGCCCCGATGCGGCTCTCGGTGGGCGCGCGGGACCGCCCGCGGGCCGGGGCCGCCACCGGGGATAGCGTCGGCGCCCGGTCCCCGAGACGCACGAACCGAGACGCACGAACCGAGACGCACGAGGAGAGCCATGGCGACGCGCAACCTCTACCTCTACGAGGTGGTCGACATCGTCGGGCAGGGCCAGTACGACTACATGGAGCACCTCCGGAAGGACCCCGTCCTGCGGATGCCCGAGATGTTCGGCCTCCAGGGCTCGTTCTACGTCTGCGGGGCGGGTGGGGGCCGCTGGCCCCAGGTGATCAACATCTGGGACGTCGGCACCCTGGGCTGGAAGGGCTGGGCCGCCAACGTGGACCGCATGAACCTGAAGCGGCGCAAGGCGTTCTACGGCGACTGGTGGGACGAAGCGGCGAAGTGGCGTACGGGCGGGTTCGACCGGCTCTGCGGCGGCGTTCCCGGATCGCCCTCGACCGAGGAGATCGCGGCGAACGGTGTGCGGGGCACGCTCTTCGTGAACGAGATCCTCACGGTGCGCCCGGGATCCGCGCTCGACTACCTCGCGGCCGTCGTGGAGCACCGGGTGCCGATGATGCGCGACCACGGCCACGAGCCCACCGGCCTCTACGAGGTGCTCAGCAACCAGCACGAAGTGGTCATGGTGTGGGCGACCGACATCCCGGCACACGTCCGGTTCCGCCAGGCGCGTGACACCACGCGCGGCCTCTGCGACGAGGGCGTCGCGGACCAGCGGATCGTCGACTGGGAACGGTTGTCGTCGACCTTCGTCACCGGCGGCGACACCCACATCATGACGCCGCTGCCGCGCACCGTGTACGGCCCCGACGACTGGGAGGACGCGTCGCTCGAGGACTGGCTGGAGTCGTGACCGGGGTTCCCGCGCCGCCGCGAGGGCCGCGCCGGGCGCTCGGCTCGTGCACCGCACCCGCCGTGGGCTTCGGCGCCATGGTCCTCGCCGGCGCCTACGGAGGCATCGACGACGACGGCGCGTCCCGGGCCCTCGCGGCGGCCGTCGACGCCGGGTGCACGTTCGTCGACACCTCGGACGCGTACGGGCGCAACGAGGAGCAGATCGGTCGGTTCCTCGTCGGGCGGGACCGGGCGGAGATCCAGCTCTCGACCAAGTTCGGGATGCGGATCCCCGAGGGAGAGCCCGCGCACGCCCTGGCGACACCCTGGAGCGGTGGCCGACTCCGCGTGAACGCCGAACCCCGCCTCGTGCGCGGCTACCTCGAGCGCAGCCTGGCGCGGCTCGGTACCGACCACGTCGACGTGTACTCACCGCACTTCCCCGATCCCAGCGTGCCCATCGAGGAGACGGTCGGGGCGATGGTCCCCCTCCAGGAAGCCGGGCTCGTCCGCCACCTCGGGCTCTCGAACCCCTCCGCCGAGGATCTCGCCCGCGCGCAGACCGTGGCCCGCATCGACGCGGTGCAGGTCGAGTGGTCCATGTGGCACCCGATCGACCGCGCGCTCCTCGCGCGCTGCGACGCGACCGGAGTCGGCGTGGTCGCCTGGTCGCCTCTCGGCCGCGGCTTCCTCACCGGCACCCTCACGGAGGTCCGGGAGGGCGACTTCCGGGCCCACGTCGAGCGCCTCACCGGCACCAACCTCACCACGAACAACGAGCGCTACGCGCCCATCCAAGGCCTCGCCGCCGAGATCGGCGTCACCCCCGCCCAGCTCGCCCTGGCCTGGCTCCTGCACCAGCGCGCCACGGTCGTGCCGATCCCCGGGAGCCGCACACCGGCCCACATCCGCGAGAACGCGGCTGCCGCGGACGTACGGCTCGACGGTGTGCTCCGCGCGCGCGTCGACGCCGCGCTCGGCGCGTTCGTCCCCGCCGGCGAGGTCTCCTGATCCCCCCGCTCGGGCTCGCTCAGTCCTCGCGCTCGGCGACGTACACCGCGGTCGCCTCGGCCAGGAGCTGCGCGCCGTTCCAGAGCTCACCCGACGCGTACCGCTTGCGACCCTCCACCCGGTCGCAGCGGGCCGTGACCCGCAGCGGCACGCCGAGCGGGGTGCCCGCCCGGTAGCGCACCTCGACCGCCACGGTCAGCCCGCTCACCCCGGCGGCGGCCGCCGCGACCCCGAGCGCCTCGTCGAGCACACCGGCAACCACCCCGCCGTGGGCCCGCGACGGCCCACCCCCGCACGAAGCCCCCAGCCCGACGGTGCCGGTCACCTCGACGGGGCGGAACGGCGCTCCCGGGCGCGGTGGCTCGGGCAGCACCGGGAAGCGCAGGGCGGGCGCCCGCGGGTTCCAGCGGCCGCTCCCGGCCTGGGTGAGGTTCTCGAGCCGCCCGTCGGGATGCCGGACGAGCGCGATGACCGGGTCCCGCCGGCTCGCCCGCAGGGCGTCCGTCGCGTCGCGGAGCAGGGCCGTGACGCGACGCTGCTCGGCCTCGTCGACCGCCGTCGACACCACCGCGTCGAGCAGGTCGCGCGCGGCGTCGGCGAGCGCTTCGGGCACCTTCGACGCGCCCACCGCGTCCGGCACCGACTCCCCGAGCAGCGCGCCGAGTCGGGCGGCCGACGCGATGGCCCCGATGTCCGGCGCAGCCTCGGGGTCGGTCGGCGCGCCACCGGGGGCACCGCTCACACGACTGCTCCGGTGTCGGTGCCGAACCGCGCGCGGTAGCGCCCGAAGCGCGCCCGGGTGCTCGGAGCGTCGAGTCCGAGGTCGTCGAACGAGTACTCGTGGGCTCCGTGACGGCCCTGGGGATGGTCGGCGAGGTACGCGGCCATGACGCGGGCGGTGTCCGCCGGGAGGTCGAGCCCGAGCTGCGAGTAGATCGACTCCACGACGGTCATCGGGCCGTCGACGAAGTCGCGGAACGCCGTGTGGGTCACCCGGGCGGGATCGAGCAGGCCGGTGTCGCAGGCGTCGACGAGCCTGTCGAGGGAGCGGCTGTAGAGGTCGGCGTGATAGCGGCCGATGGCGGGTACGTCGACGTGATCGCGGTGGACGGCCCGCATCGTCGCGAGGAGGCTCGTCACCGACGCCAGGACCGCCAGCGGATCCCGGTGGGTGAACGAGCAGCGCGCGTCCGGGTACACCGAGAGCAGCACGTCGAGGGACTGCAGGTGCACCGGCGACTTCAGGAGCCAGCGCCGCGGCGGCGAGCGGCGCTGGAGCACCTGGAGCACCCGCCGGTGCACCTCGTACGCGGGCCGCATGTCGCAGCGCTGCAGCCAGGTCACGTAGCTCGGCACGTGGTAGCGCGCGACGAACTCCTCCGAGCGGAAGCCGAGCGACATCGCGCTGAGGCACTCCTTGGGCATGCGCCCCGAGTACTCGTGGATCGCGGTGAGGCCGGCCATCACGACCTGCGGGGTGCGCAGCTCGGTGTCGGCGAGCGCGATGCGGACGTCGCGGTCGCGGGTCTCGGGGATCGGGGGAGGCGCCGGTCGGAGGAGCTCCCAGCCCTCGGGCACCCGATGGCGCGGATCCTGGGCCAGGACCCCGTAGAGGATCGTCGTCCCCGTGCGGGGGGCCCCGATCACGAACCACGGGGCGGCGATCACGTCGTCGAGCGTGCCCGGATCGCGCGCGCAGTACGCGTCGAGCGCGAGGCGCTGCTCCACCAAGCGGCCGATGAAGCGGTGGGTGATCCAACGCCCGAGCACGGTGAGGGACGCCTCGGTCTCCAGCGCGGGGAGCAGCACCTCCAGGCCCTCCAGCGCCGCGTCGCCGAGGCCGGCGGTGACCTCGCCGGGCTCGATGCCGAGTCGGGACGCGGCTTCTCCCGCGATCCGGTCGACCGTGAACGGCGCGGCGGCCACGTCGGCCATCGGCCAGATCTCGCCGCGGTTGACGGCGTCCACCCAGTCCGGGCGGTCCGGGCGGAACGGGCGGTCCGGTCGGTCGCGGCGCTCGCTCACGTGCGGAACCGCAGCGACAGGTGGGCGCGGCGGACACGGAGCACCTCGGCGCGGGCGGCGGGATCGATCCACACCGTGTCGGACGGAAGGGTGCGCGCGAGATCGTGGAGCGGCACGCGGCGGGTCACCGGGTGCGGGTCGGCCTCCGGCCAGAACCAGCGCAACGTCAGCAGCCCGTGCGGCCGGCCCCCGGTGTCGAGCCAGTTCGCCACGCCCGGGTCCCGGTGGGCGAGGACCAGCCGCACGGTGCCGTCCGGGTCGGTGACGGCCTGCCGGTGGTTCAGCCCGGACTGCCGGTCCGCGGGGTCGATGAGCTCGTAGGTCCCCAGCTCGTAGCACTGGAAGCTCCAGTACCGCGCACGCGGCTCGTCGCACTCGACGAGCAGGGCCTCGTCGTCGGCCAGGTCCCAGAAGCAGAACGCGTAGCGCGCCGCGTCGAGGCCCTTCGGGATCTGCATGGCCGCGCCGAAGGCGTTGTCGGTGCCCCGGTCACGATGGTCGTGCAGGTAGCGGTTCCAGTGCTCGATGGAGTGCTCGACGCCGGCCGCGGCCGCCGCGAACCGCGACGCGAGCGTGGACGCGTCGAGCGCCGGACCGGCAGGGTCGCCGTCCTCGTCGCAGCACTCGATCGTGATCGTCGCGGGCTCGTCCACCACCCAGTCGAGGTAGTACTCGCGGAACGACACCATGGCGGCCCCGTCGGGGAGCGGCACCCACCGTGGCGGTGGGGACGACCCGTCGGCGGGCGGACCCATGGTGGGCTCGCCGCCGACCAGCAGCTCGAAGGTGTCTCCCTGACGGATGCCCAGGTCGGATGCCGACACCTCGTGGAGCGTGCCCCACCGCGGCTCGTGCATGAACCCGGCGCGCACGGTGAGGAGGAAGTCCTCACAGGAGTGCATGCGCCCGCGGATCCGGTAGCTCCGACCGGGATCGACGCGGGCGTGGCGGTAGACGTTGTCGGCGTTCGGTCCACCCCACGGCGTGACGAGATCGTTCTGGCGCTGGAACACCGGACGGCGCGCGTCCGCGTGGAACACCGACCACCCCGTCCAGCACATGGCCTGCCCGGCGAGGTGCTCGAGCAGCGCGACTCGCTCGTGCGGTGGGAAGTCGTCGCTGAGGACGCGCTCCCCCATCCGCTCCAGCCGGCGGCACAGGTCGCGCCATGCGTCGAGCGCGCGACGTGCGTCGTCCCGGGCGTCCCCGGAGGAGCCCCCGCGTACGCCGTCGTGCCCGTCGTCGCTTCGCGCACCGCTCACCGCTGGCTCCCACCGTCCCGTGCGGGTCGCACCGCGCGCAGACTAGAGCCGGCGGTCACAGGATCCGGTTCCAGCGGAGCGCGAGGCCCAGGGCCAGGAGCATCGCGCCCGCACCGACGGCCACGAACACCGCGCTGACCTCACGGGGTTCGTCCTGCTCGACGACGCGCGAGGGCAGCGACCCGAACACGTCGACGAGCTGCTCGGCGTTCTCGGCCCGGAAGTACTCGCCACCCGTCGTGTCGGCGATCGCGCGCAGCGCCGGCTCGTCGATGAGCAGGAACGGGTTCGACGCCACGTCGGGGCCGCCAGGGAAGCCGGGTCCTCCGGGTACGCCGAACCCGCCGAGATCGGGCAGGAACGCGTCACCGCCGAGCTGCTCGCGGGTGCACACGAGCTCGACGGGGTTCGTCGTGCCGAACCCGATCGTGTACACCCGCACACCGCGGTCGGCGGCCTGCTGCGCGGCGATCTCGGGCTCGACACCCCGGGTGTTCGCGCCGTCGGTGAGCAGCACGATGATGTCGGGCTCGAAGTCGTCGGGCGCGCGACTCCCAGCCCCCGGGTCGATCAGCACGGTGCTCGGCGCGATCGCGGGGTTCACCTCCGAGAGCGCGTCGAGCGAGGTGAGCACCGCGTTCCCGATCGCGGTGCCGATCGACGTGGTGAGTCCGTCGATCGCGGCCCGCAGGCGTTCGTGGTCGGTGGTCGGGGGAACCACGACCTGCGCGGTCCCGGCGAAGGCCACGATCCCGAGACGAGTCCCGTCGGGCTGGTCGTCCACGAAGCGCCGCGCGGCGTCCTGCGCGACGACGAGTCGGTTCGGGTCGACATCGGTGGCGCACATCGAGCGCGACACGTCGACGGCGAGGATGACGGACGTCTGCCCGCGGGGCACTCCGACCGTGATCTCGGGGCGCGCGCCGGCGACCACGAGCGCCGCGAGGCTCGACAGGAACAACACGAACGGCACGAGGCGCCGGGCACGTGAGCGGTGCGGGAGTGCCTCGCGCACGAGGGTGAGGCTCGAGTAGCGGATCGCGAACCGCCGCTTGCGCCGCCGCGCGAGCAGCGCGAGCAGGAGCACCAGCGGGAGCACCAGCAAGCCGGCGAGGGCCCAGGGCCATTCGAAGCGCACGGCTACGGCACCCGCCCGAACCACCACAGCGACAGTGCGCCGGCGACGAGGAACAGCACCAGCGCGGCACCCGCGAACAGCGCGGTGACCTCGGTGCGCTCGCCCCTCACCGTGAGGCGCAGGTCGATGTCGTCGTACACCCCGGCGAGCGCCTCGGCGTCCTCCGCGCGGTGGTAGGTCCCGTTGCTCATGCCGGCGATCTCCCGGAGCACTGCTTCGTCGAGCTGCGTGGCGACGCTGAAGCCGTCGACGTCGATGACCGCCCCGGCCTCGCTGCCCAGCCCGACGGTGTGCACCCGGACTCCCGCATCGGCCGCGACCTGCGCCACCTCGACCGGATCGAGGCCGGTGGTGTCCTCGCCGTCGCTCATGAGGATCACGGCGGACGAGCCGAGGAACTTCACCCGTCGCCCGCCGCCCGACGCGCCGGCGTCCGGGCTGCCGTCCTCGGGCACGACCGGCTCGTCGGCGATCGAGCTCAGGGACGCGGCGATGCCCCGGCCGAGTGACGTACCGCCCTCCGGACGGAGGCGGCCGATCGCGTCGCGGACCTCCGCCCGATCGTCGGTGGGTGCCTGCACCTCGAACGCGGCGGTGTTGAACGCCACGACGCCGATCTCGATGTTCGACGGCTGCTCGTCGACGAAGGCACGGGCGGCGCGCTTCGCCGCCTGGAGGCGGGTGGGCACGAGGTCGTCGGCGGTCATGCTCGCCGACACGTCGAACGCGAGGATCACGGTGCCTTCCCGGTGGGGAAGGTCCACGGTGGCCTCAGGGCGCGCCGCGCCGACGATCAGGACCGTGATGCCGGCGAGGAACAGGGCTGCGGCCAGGTGCCGGCGCCGACCGGGGCGGCGACCGCCGGCCGCCCAGAGCTCACCCATCGTGCCGAGCGCGGCTCGCTGCGCGGTGCCGGTTCGTACGAGGCGCACGTACGCGTAGGCCGCGAGCGGCACGACGAGCAGCATCCAGAGCGCGCGGGGCCACAGGAACGACATCAGCGCGGCCTTCGCCGATGGAGGGCCAGCATGCGGACGAGCGAACGGAGGAGGTCGTCGCTCGTCGACAGCGGGTAGAGCGCGGTGCCGGATCGGTGCACCCCCCTCCCGAGCTGCTCCTCGCGAGCCGCGACGACCGCCTTGAACCGCCTCCGGAACGCGGGATCGGACGTGTCGACGAAGAGCTGCTCGCCGGTCTCGGCGTCCTCCATCACCACCACCCCGACGTCCGGGAGGTCGACCTCCCGCGGGTCCCACACCCGGACCGCGATGACCTCGTGACGCCGGCCCAGCAGCGCCAGCGGGCGCTCCCAGCCCGGCTCGGTGATGAAGTCGGAGACCACGAAGACGAGCGACCGACGCTTGATCGTGTTGGCGCCGGCGCGCAGGAGCCCACCGAGGTCGGTCGCCGATCGGGCCCTGCCCGGTGCTGCCGTGAGGGCGCGGGTGATGCGCAGCACCTGGTTCCTCCCCGTGCGCGGCTCGATCACCTGCTCCACGGCGTCGTCGTAGAGGAGCGCCCCGACCCGGTTGCCCCCTCGCGTGAAGAGGCGCGCCATGGTCGCGACGAACTCGGTGACCACCTGCTCCTTGGTTCGGTCGATCGCGCCGAACGTCATCGACGAGGAGCGGTCGACGAGCAACCAGGCCGTGAGCTCGCGCTCCGCGACGTACTGGCGCACGAACGGTACGTCGAGCCGCGCGGTGACGTTCCAGTCGATGTGGCGGACGTCGTCGCCGGGCTGGTACTCGCGCAGGTCGGCGAAGTCCACCCCGACCCCGTAGAAGAGGGTGCGGTAGTCACCCTGCAGCATCCCGTCGAGCCGGCGGACGACCGTCCAGTCGAGGCGCTCGAGGACGCGCTCAGCCTCGGTGATGGCGCGCGGCATCGTCCACCGGCCGGGTGCGGTCGTCGAGGGGGACATCGGGCACTTCCACGGCGGCCACGATCCGGTGCAGGAGGTCGTCGGCGGTGACCCCGTCGGCCAGCGCCTCGTAGGAGAGGACGAGCCGGTGGCGCATCACGTCGAACGCGAGGTCGCGTACGTCCTGGGGCAACGCGTAGTCACGGCCGCGCACGTAGGCGAGCGCCTTCGCGCCGAGGATGAGGTTGATCGCGGCCCGCGGGCTCGCGCCGTAGAGCACGTAGGGGGTGACCGTCGCGAGGCCGTAGGCGTCGGGGTCACGGCTCGCGGTCGCGAGCCTCACCGCGTACTCGATGAGCGCGGGATCGACGTAGACGGCGTCGGCCGCGCGCTGTTGGTCCCGCAGCTCCGCAGCGTCGATCACCTTCCGAACCGACTCGAGCGTGCCGGTCATCCGCTCGACGATGACGAACTCCTCCGTCGGCGTCGGGTAGCCCACGAGCACCTTCATCATGAACCGGTCGACCTGGGCTTCGGGGAGCGGGTAGGTGCCCTCGGACTCGATCGGGTTCTGGGTCGCGAGGACGAGGAAGGGCTCGGGAACCGCGCGCGTCTCACGGCCGATCGTGACCTGACGCTCCTGCATCACCTCGAGCAGCGCGCTCTGCACCTTCGCGGGTGCGCGGTTGATCTCGTCGGCCAGCAGCAGGTTCGTGAACACGGGCCCGAGCGACGTCTCGAACTCACCGGTGCGCTGGTTGTAGATGCGGGTGCCCACGAGATCGGCGGGGACGAGGTCGGGGGTGAACTGGACCCGTCCGAACCCGCCTCCGAACGCGGCGGCGAGCGTCTTGATCGCCATCGTCTTCGCGAGGCCCGGCACGCCCTCGACCAGCACATGACCGCGAGCGAGCAACGCGACGATGAGCCGCTCGAGGAGGTGGTCCTGGCCGACGATCACCTTCTTCACCTCGTAGAGCACCTGCTCCATCGGGCGCTCGGGTGCGGGGTAGGTCGTCATCGAACCTCCTCGTGGGGGCAGCGTCTCACGCGGCGCGGACTCATCGATCGATCGACCCCGCGGCCGCGCTCGCGGTGGCGATGGGCACCGCGAAGCCGAGCCCGATGAACGTACGGTGCTCGGTCGGGTTCGCGAGCGCGGTCACGATGCCCACCACCTGGCCGGCGCGGTTGAGCAGCGGTCCACCCGAGCTGCCCGGGTTCACGGCCGCGTCGAACTGGATGAGGCCACCCAGGGTGCCCGCGCCGTCCTCACGGGTGATCGAGCGACCGAGACCCGACACCACCCCGGCCGTCAGCGATCCGGAGTAGCCGAGCGGATTGCCGACCGGGTAGGCCGGGTCACCCACCCGCACGCCTCCCCCGAGCACCGCCGGGACGATCACCTGAGGGGAGCGGTCGCTCTCGAGGACCGCGATGTCGTTCGCGGGATCGGCGTTCACGACCCGCGCGGGCGAGACGGTGCCGTCGGCGAACTGCACCTCGATCCGCGTGGCGTCGCGCACGACGTGGTGCGCGGTCATGATCCGGCCCTCGTCGTCGACCACCACGCCGCTGCCGATCCCGGCGGGCTCGGGGTCGGCACGGTCGGTGCTGATGAACACCAGCGACGGCAGGATGGCCCGGTACACCTCTGCGGGACCGACCTCGGCCGTGGTCGTGGTCGGGGGGGCCGGGGAGCCGAGGGGATCCTCGGATCCTCCACCACCGATCAGCGAGGAGGCGAGGATCGCCACGAGCGCCCCGGCGAGGGCGATCGCCACCACCCGCAGGCCTCGCCGGGGCCCGCGCACCGACGCAGGCTCACCGCCGGGGGACGGAACGGCCGGACCGACCGGTGTGGGAGCCACCTCACGAGTATGAGTCGGACCGCCACCGCGGGCAACCGCGGGCTCTCCTCGGCGGGTCGTGGCATGATCGCTCTCGTTGGCCGCACCACGGCCGAGGGAGGCTCCGACGATGAAGGCCGCACGACTCGAGAACGGCGAGCTGGCGATTGCCGACGTCGAGATGCCCGTACCCGGCGACGAGCAGGCGCTGGTTCGGATCTCGGCGACCGGCGTCTGCCATTCCGACCTGCACCTCGCCCGGGGCGACTGGTTCGGGGTCCCGGGCAGCGGCTCGATCGGCCACGAGGCGATCGGCATCGTGGAGGCACTCGGCCCGGGCGCCGAGCGGTTCGTCGACGTGGGCGACCGCGTGATCCTGGGGCTCGGTGGAGCCGGGGGCGGGTACTGGTGCGGAGCGTGCGAGCACTGCTTCGCCGGGGAGCCCCGCCACTGCGCCCAGACCCAGGCGGTGCTCGGCACGTTCGCCGAGCACTTCGCGGTCTTCGCTCGCGGCCTGGTGAAGCTGCCCGACAGCGTCGGCGACGAGGAGGCACCCCTCGCGTGCGGTGGCCTCACCGCCTACGGGGCGGTGAAGAAGCTGCTCGCTCACGGCGTCGTACCCGGGAAGCCGGTCGCGGTCATCGGCGCCGCGGGAGGCCTGGGCCACTACGCGGTCCAGCTCGCCACCGCGTTCGGGTACCAGGTGATCGGGATCGACCTCGGCGCCGAGCGCCTGGAGTTCGTGAAGTCGCTCGGTGCCCACCGAGCCCTGAGCCCCGACGAGGCCCTCGAGGTCGTCCCGGCCGAGCTCGGGGGCGTCGCCGCGAGCCTCGTGTTCTCGGCCCGCCTCGAGGGGTTCCGCCTCGGTCTCGACCTCCTCCGCAAGGGCGGCCTCTTCGTGGCGGTCGGGATCCCGCCCACGAGCGACGGGAACATCGAGCTGAACCCGATGGCCTTCTTCGCCAAGGGTCCCACGCTCGTGTACTCCGCGGTGGGCAACGTCGAGGACATGCGCGAGCTGGTCGCGCTCGCCGCCGCCGGCAAGGTGAAGAGCCACATCGGCCGCACCGGGGCGCTCTCGGAGCTGGGCACGATCTTCGAGGAGCTGGAGTCGGGGGGCTACCTCGGGCGCGCCGTGATCACCGACCTCGCCGGGTAGGCGTCCCGCTCCTCGACCGGGGAGCCCCCGCGAGCCGGGCGGCCCGCAGGTCCCGATCCGCCCGGAGATCAGTGCGGATCCGCCGTCCGGATCCGCCGTCCGGATCCGCCGTCCGGATCCGCCGTCCGGAGATCAGAGCGGCGTCATCGGCACGCTCGTGTAGCCGCGCACCGTGCTCGTGTGGATGCGCTCGACGTTGTCCTCGTCGACGTCCCAGCGCGGGAACCGCTTCATGGTCTCCTCGATGGCCACCCGACCCTCGAGGCGCGCGAGCGCCGCGCCGATGCAGAAGTGCGTGCCGTAGCCGAACGCGAGGTGGCGGTCGATGTCGCGCCGCACGTCGAACGCGTCGGGGTCCGGGAAGTGGCGCTCGTCGCGGTCGGCGCTCGCGTTGAGCAGCGCCATCTTCGACCCGCGCGGCACCACCGTGCCCTGGTACTCCACGT
>BTUT01000043.1:0-12365 GCA_045862935.1 Acidimicrobiia bacterium | reverse complement strand
CGCCGAGCTGGGGCGCCTCGGGCGCGACGTCGAGGAGGCCGGGATCGGTGCGGTCTGGGTCGCCGAGGGGATCGGTCGCGACAGCCTGATGACCGCGGCGCTGCTGCTGAGCGGCACCGAGCGGCTGCACGTGGGCACCGCGGTCACGATCACGTGGAGCCGCGCGCCGGTGATGATGGTCGCGGGGCAACAGAGCCTGTCGGAGTGGTTCCCGGGTCGGTTCACGCTCGGCATCGGGGTGAGCCACGGCCCGATGAACGCGATGCGCGGCCTTCCGTACCACACGCCCTACGAGCACCTCGGCGCGTACCTCGACGGCATGGACGCGGTGACGTACGGGAGCGTGCCGGCCCCGTCGACCCGCACGCTGCTCGGCGCTCAGGGCCCCCGGATGCTCGCGCTCGCGGCCGACCGGCTCGATGGCGCGCTGCCCTACCTCACCACCCCCGAGCACACCGCGGCCGCCCGCGGGATCCTCGGGCCCGACGCCGTGCTCGCACCCGAGCAGGGGATCGTGCTCGCGACCGACCCGACCGAGGCACGCGCCGTCGCCCGCACCAACCTCGCGATCTACGTCGACAGCCTCCCGAACTACCGCAACTCGTGGCTGCGCCAGGGGTTCTCCGAGTCCGACCTGGTCGACCACGGCAGCGACCGGCTCGTCGACGCGCTGGTGGCGTGGGGCGACGACGACGCGCTCGCCGCGCGGATCCGCGCACATCTCGACGCGGGCGCGGACCACGTGGTCGTTCAGGTGCTCGCCCCGGGTGGGCCGGGTGACCGCTCCGGGCTGTCGCCCGAGTCGATCCGGCGTGTCGCCGGCCTCGCCGAGAGCCTCTGACCTCGCACGAGCAGCCGCGTACGGGTCACCCGGTGACGGGTCAGCGCAGCTCGGGCCAGAGGCCGAGAGCGGTCCCGGCGAAGTAGGCGTCGCGGTGGTCGGCGCGCAGCCGCCGTGCAGCCCGGCGACCCTCCTCCACGATCTCGGGATACGGCGCGTGATGGGTCTGCGACCAGTCGGACCCCCACATGATCCGCCCCCCGAAGCGTTCCGCGAGCTCGGCGACGAGATCGGCCGGGTCTCCGCCGGCGGCCGCGGTGTGCAGCACGTGCGTCGAGGCCTTGAGCGCGAGGTTCGGGAGACCTGCGAGCGCACCGAGCTCGTCGGGGATGCCGCTCGACAGGTCCGCGAACCCGCAGTGGTCGAGCGCGAACTGGAGCGACGGGACGCGCCTCACCACGGTCGCGACCTCCGGGAGCCGGTCGGCGAGCACCGTGAGGACGACGGGGACGTGCAGCCCGGCGAGCGCGTCCCACAGCGCGCGCGGCTCGTCGAGTCGGGGGTCGTCGCCCACCGTGAACCAGCGGTAGCCGCGCACCCGCCGCGTCTCCACCAGGGTGCGCAGCGCGGCGACCGGGTTTGCCGCGGCGCGGTCGGTGCACACGACGGCGGTGAACGCTCCGGGGTTCGCCGCGGCCGCGTCGAGGGTGTACGTGTTGTCGTAGCGGTACGCCCCGACGCCCTGCACGAGCACCGCGCGGTCGACCCCCGCGCGCTGCATCAGCGCGCGCAGCTCGGGCGCCGAGCACGGGTGCGTCTCGTACCACGGGTTGGTCGAGACGCCCGGATCGAGCGGGTAGCGCGTGCGGTCCTCGGAGACCACGTGGACGTGCGTGTCGATCATCATCTCGCCGCGCCACCCTCCCAGGGGTCAGTCGGCACCCGGGATCGCCGGCTGCCCGCGCAGGAGCGGGTCGGTGTGCACCTCGGTGAGCGCCTCGTCGAGCGGATCGAGCCGGTGGTACCTCACCAGGACGACGACGGCGAACGCCAGGAGCAGCACACCTGAGCCGACCAGGACCGTGCGCAGGTCGACCATCGACGCGAGCTTGCCCTGGATGAGCGCGCCCACCGGCACGCCGAGGAGCAGCGACGAGAGGTAGATCGCCATGACGCGGCCGCGGTACTCGTCCTCGACGCGCGCCTGCACCCCGGTGTTCAGCGACGTGGCGAGCAGCAGGTACATCAAGCCCATGAGGAACATCGACGCGAGCCCGATCCCGTAGGTGGGCGCGAGCCCGAGCGCGACGACCGCGATCCCGAGCCCCACCAGTCCGAGGCGCGCGACCACGGAGCGCAGGTAGCGATCAGCCACGATGGCGATCGTGATCGAGCCCACGACCGCACCGGCGCCGAACGCCGCCACCAGGATCCCGTAGGCGCCCCGGCCCACGTGGAACTCGTCGCGGGCCAGCGCCGGGGTGAGCTGGATCACCGACGTGCCGAGCAACGACACCACGCCGATCATGAGCACCGGCAGGAACAGCGCGGTCCTCTCGCCCACCAGGCGCACGCCGTCCCGGAAGTGCTCGAGGACGGTGCCTTCCTCGGCGGAGTAGACCTGCGGCCGAGGGTGCACGAAGAACAGCGCGCCCAACACGAGCACGAACGAGAGCGCGTTCACGAAGAACGCCGACGCCGGCCCGAACGCCTGGAGGATGACCCCCGCGACGGCCGGTCCGAACGCGCGTGCACCCATGAACTGCAGCGAGTTGAGCCGTACCGCGTCGACCAGCTCGTCGGCGTCCACGAGCTGGGTGATGAACGCCTGCCACGTCGTGATGTTGAAGCCGCCGACGAACCCGGACACGAACACGATGGCGACGATCAGCCCGGGCGTGGCCACGTTCGTCACCCAGATCCCCCACAGCGCGAACGCCGCCACCATCATCATCGACTGGGTGACGAGCAGGATGCGCTTGCGCGAGTGGCGGTCGGCGTAGGAGCCGGCGAAGGGACCGGCGAGCATCGTGGGGATGAAGGTCATGAACGCGGCGAAGCCCAGCCACGTGGTCGAGTGGGTCATCTGGTAGATGACGAACGGCACCGCGATCGTCTGCATCCAGCTCCCCGTGTTCGACAGGAGCGCGGCACACCAGAACACGGCGTAATCGCGGCTTCGCAGCACGCGGAACGAGGTGCCGGTACGCCGCTCCGCGTCCGTCACCTCTCGAACCCCTCTCCCGTTCTCGCACCGCGACCCGAGGGCGTCCGCGGGCCACGGGTCATGATGTCAGCCCGGTCCCGGCCCGCCAACTCGCGCGTCCGCGGCCGACGACCCGGCCGGGAACCCGACACCGACGTGCACGCGGGAGGTCCTCACAGGTGCGGGATCGTGTCGGGCACGTGGTCGAGCTTGTAGAGACGCTTGCAGTTGTCGTGGAGCATCTTCTTCACCTGGTCCCTGGGGACCCCGCGGAAGTTCCGCTCGATCGTGATGCGGCTGTTGGGCCAGTCACAGCCGGTGTGCGGGTAGTCGCTCGACCACATGAGGTGCTCGACGTTGAGCCGGTGCCGGAGGTCCATCCCCACGGTGTCGATCATGAACGACGCCCAGAAGTTCCGGTGGAAAATCCGGCTCGGCGTGACCGCCATCCCGTCGCCGTTCGTGAAGAAGCGGTACCGGTAGAACATGTCGTCGGTCTGCTCGAGCAGCGTCGGGATCCACCCGATGTTCGACTCGACGAGCATGAGCTTCACGTCGGTGAAGCGCTCGAACACCCCCGAGAACAGCAGCTGGCAGACCACGGGCAGGGTGTGCGATCCCGACTTCGTGGCTCCCGCGGCGCCCATGAACTGCTTCTCGGTCATCACCGGCGGCTTCGCGCCCGACGGCTGGCCGGTGGTCGGCAGGAAGCTGCCGATGTGCACCGCGACCGGGGTGTCGGTCTCCTGCACGAAGGCCCAGAACGGCTCGTCCTCGGGCAGCGGCGTGAGCGAGCCGTTGGGGAACGCCGAGATGACCACGCCGCGGTGGTCGAGGTCGAGGACGCGCTTCGTCTCGTCGATGGCGTCCTGCACGCCCGTCGTCGGCAGGATCGCCTGGGCGACGAGACGACCGTCGGAGCCCTCGCAGAACTCGGTGAGCCAGTCGTTGTAGGCCCGCACGCACGCGATCTGCAGGTCGCGATCGGAGCCGTAGACCTTGGCCCCGAAGAGCGTCACGCTCGGGTAGAGGACCTGGAGGTGGATCCCGTCGACGTCCATGTCGGCGAGGCGCGCCTTGGTGTCGAAGCTGCCGGGGCGCATGGTGGCGTAGCGCCCGCCCACCGGCGAGAAGTCGAGGTACGACCGGCCGGCGGTCGCGGTCAGCCCGACCGGCCGGACGCTCTCGCCCTCGTTGAACGACCAGAAGTCCCCCTCGTCGCGGTGGACGACCTGGGGTGCCCGGTCACGCAGCTTCGCCGGCACACGGGCGGTCCAGGTGTCGGGCGGCTCGTTCACGTGGGCGTCGCAGTCCAGGATCGGGTACTCGATCGAAGCGGCGTCGTGGAAGAGGTCGGAACGGTCGGTGTGGTCCATGCCTGACAACGGTGTCACCCTTCCGGACGCCAGCGCAACCCCGCCCCCCGACTCGTTCCGGCGACCGACCTGGTCGTGGAGCAGCCAATTCCGACGCCGAAACGAGCGGGCCGGAGCGACTAGACATGCCGCCATGACGGAGGTGGCCGAGATCGCATCGGGGCTCGGGTTCCCCGAGGGCCCGGTGGTGATGCCCGACGGATCGATCGTCCTCACCGAGATCCGCCGTGGAACCCTGAGCCGGGTCGGCCCGGACGGGGAGATCACGGTGGTCGCCGATCTCGGCGGCGGGCCCAACGGCGCCGCCCTCGGCCCCGACGGGCACGTGTACGTGGCCAACAACGGCGGGTTCAAGTGGAGCGAGATGAACGGGATGACGATCCCGTTCGACCTCGACACCCGCTCGAACGAGCCCGACGGCTTCACCGGCGGCTGGATCGACCGCGTGGACCCCGCCACCGGCGAGCACACCGTGCTCTACCGCGAGTGCGACGGCTGGGAGCTGCGCGGCCCCAACGACCTGGTGTTCGACGCGCACGGTGGCTTCTGGTTCACCGACTTCGGCAAGACCCAGGCCCGCACCGCCGACAAGGGCTTCCTGCACTACGCGCTCGCCGACGGTTCCCGCATCACGCGCGTGCCGTTCGCGATGTACGGCCCCAACGGCGTCGGCCTCTCGCCCGACGGCACGCGCCTCTACGTCGCCGAGAGCTACACGGGCCGGCTCCTCGCCTGGACCGTGTCGAGCCCCGGCGAGGTGGCGAGCCCCCAGCCGGAGGTGATCGACGCGACGCGGAGCCACTTCGACTCGCTCGCGGTCGAGGAGTCGGGACGGGTGGTGGTGGCCGCGATCACCCACGGCCTGTGCATCGTGGACCCCGACGGCTCGGGACACGAGTACGTGGAGATGCCCGACCCGTTCACCACCAACGTCTGCTTCGGTGGGCCGGACCGCACCACCGCGTTCGTCACCCTCTCCGGAGCAGGGCGCCTCGTCACGCTGGACTGGCCGCGCCCCGGCCTGGCGCTGGCCCACTGACCCGAGGGAGCACCGACCATGGAGAACGTCGCCGACGTCGTCCGCCGCCACATCGGGAACCCGCGCGTCGCCCTGCGCTTCGAGGACGCGTCGTGGACCTGGGACGAGTACGTGCGCGCGTGCGCCCAGCGCGCCGCGTACCTCCTCGACCGGCTGCCCGCGGGTGCGCCGCCCCACGTCGGCGTGCTGCTCGAGAACGTGCCCGACTACATGATGTGGCTCGGAGCCACCGCGTTGACCGGCACGGTCCTCGTGGGGATCAACCCGACCCGCCGCGGGGCCGAGCTCGAACGTGACATCGCCCACACCGACTGCCAGGTCGGGGTGACTGAGGAGCGCCACCGCTCGCTGCTCGACGGCCTCGATCTCGCAGCGGCGACCGACCGGGTCCTCGTGGTCGACGACGCCGCATCCGCGAGCGCGCTCGACGCCTACGCCGGCGCGCCGGTCCCCGACGTGCCCGTCGACGAGAGCGGCATCTACAACCTCTTGTTCACGTCGGGGACGAGCGGTGCCCCGAAGGCCTGCATCCTCTCGCAGGGCCGGCTCATGCGCTCCAGCACGATCCTCACCGCCAACGTGGGCCTGAACGCCGACTCCGTCCTCTACGTGATCATGCCGCTGTTCCACTCGAACGCGATCATCACGGCGTTCTGCCCGTGGCTCATCAGCGGCGGCACCGCGGCACTGCGGCGGCGCTTCTCCGCCTCGGGCTTCCTCCCCGACGTGCGCAGGTACGGGGTCACCTACGTGAACTACGTCGGCAAGCCCCTCTCGTACATCCTCGCCACCCCCGAGCACCCCGACGACGCCGACAACCCCCTCCAGATCGCGTTCGGCAACGAGGCGGCGGAGCTCGACATCGAACGGTTCGCGAAGCGGTTCGGCTGCGTCGTCGTCGACAGCTACGGATCCACCGAGGGCGGTGCGAACGTCGTGCGCAGCCCCGACATGCCCAAGGGATCCCTCGGCATGCCCGCCGACGGCATCGTCATCCTCGACCCCGAGACGCTCACCGAGAAGCCGCGCGCGCGCTTCGACGCCGACGGTCGGCTCGCCAACCCCGACGAGTGCATCGGCGAGATCGTGAACCTCAACGGCGCGCCCGGCTTCGAGGGCTACTACAACAACGACGAGGCGAACGCGCAGCGCGTCCGCAACGGCTGGTACTGGTCGGGCGACCTGGGCTACCGCGACGAAGAGGGCTGGATCTACTTCGGGGGCCGCGACTTCGAGTGGATGCGGGTCGACGGGGAGAACTTCGCGGCCGCCCCCATCGAGCGGATCCTCGCCCGCCACCCCGACGTCGTGCTCGCGGCCGTGTACGCCGTGCCCGACGAGGAGGTCGGCGACCAGGTGATGGCGACGCTGCTGGTGCGGCCGGGCACCGCGTTCGACCCGGAGGACTTCGACGACTTCCTCGGCGAGCAGACCGACCTCGGCACGAAGTGGTCGCCGCGCTACGTACGCATCACCGAGGACATGCCGGTCACCGAGAGCCAGAAGCCGATCAAGCGCCAACTCCGCCGCGAGCGCTGGGACACCGCCGAGCCCGTGTTCTGGCGCGCGGAGAAGGGCGCCCCGCTGCGGCGCATGACCGACGACGACCGCGCCGCGCTGCACGAGGCGTTCGAGCGCCACGGGCGGCTCGCAGCGCTCGACGTCGGCTGAGTGCCGCCCGCCCCGGAGGACGACGTGATCGACGAGAAGCTGGAATCGGTCTTCGACGACGTGGTGCGGCGGAACCCGGCGGAGCCCGAGTTCCACCAAGCAGCCCGCGAGGTGCTCGAGAGCCTCGGACCGGTCATCGCCAAGTACCCCGAGTTCGCCGACAACAAGATCATCCAGCGCATCGCCGAGCCCGAGCGTCAGATCATCTTCCGGGTGCCCTGGCAGGACGATCGCGGTGAAGTGCAGATCAACCGCGGCTTCCGCGTCGAGTTCAACAGCGCACTCGGTCCGTACAAGGGCGGCCTGCGCTTCCACCCGACCGTGAACCTCGGCATCGTGAAGTTCCTCGGCTTCGAGCAGATCTTCAAGAACGCGCTCACCGGCCTGCCCATCGGTGCGGGCAAGGGGGGCTCCGACTTCGACCCGAAGGGCCGCAGCGAAGGCGAGATCATGCGGTTCTGCCAGAGCTTCATGACCGAGCTCTACCGCCACCTCGGCGAGCACACCGACGTGCCGGCCGGTGACATCGGTGTGGGCGGTCGCGAGATCGGCTACATGTTCGGGCAGTACAAGCGCATCACCAACCGCTACGAGTCGGGGGTGATCACCGGCAAGGGCTTGGACTGGGGCGGCTCCCTGGTGCGCACCGAGGCCACCGGGTACGGCGCCGCGTTCTTCGTCGATGCGATGCTGCGCGCGCGTGGCGACTCGCTCGACGGCAAGACCTGCATCGTGTCCGGGTCGGGGACCGTGGCCATCTACGCCATCGAGAAGCTCCACCAGCTCGGCGCGACCGTGGTCGCCTGCTCCGACTCCGACGGCTTCGTCCACGAGCCCGGCGGCATCGACGTCGAGCTGCTGAAGCAGCTCAAGGAGGTCGAGCGCCAGCGGCTCACCGCCTACGCGGAGCAGCGCCCTGGGGCGAACCACGTCCCGACCGCCGACATCTGGTCGATCCCGGCACAGGTCGCGGTGCCGTCGGCGACCCAGAACGAGCTGTCCGGTCGCGACGCGCTCATGCTCGTGCGCAACGGATGCGTCGCCGTCGCCGAAGGCGCCAACATGCCCTGCACCGCAGAGGCGGTCCGCGTGTTCCTGGACGCGGGCGTGGCGCTCGGCCCGGGGAAGGCCGCGAACGCGGGCGGGGTGGCGACGTCCGCGCTCGAGATGCAGCAGAACGCGAGCCGCGACGCGTGGACCTTCGAGTTCACCGAGCGGCGCCTCGCGGAGATCATGTCGAACATCCACGACACGTGCCTCGAGACCGCCGACGAGTTCGGCGCGCCCGGCAACCACGTACTCGGCGCGAACGTCGCCGGCTTCGAGCGGGTCGCCCGGGCGATGCTCGCCCTCGGGCTGGTCTGACTGTCCCGCCGCATCGTCGGGCGAGATCAACATATGATAGATTCGTCATATGATCGATTTGCTGCATCGCGTGCAGGGCTGATCGAACCCGATGCCCGATCGTGGAGGCGCATCCGGGCCCAGCCGGCCGATCTCGGAGATCAAGGCCGAGCTCTTCAAGGCGCTCGCCCATCCCGCACGGATCCGCGCGCTCGAGGTGCTCGCTGACGGTGAGCAGAGCGTCGGCGACCTCCAGCCGCTCGTCGGGCTCGAGGCGTCCCATCTCTCCCAGCAGCTCGCGGTGCTGCGACGGGCACGGCTGGTGACCACCCGCAAGGAGGGTGCCACCGTGTTCTACGCGATCAAGGACCCGGCGCTCGTGGAGCTGCTCTCGGTGGCGAAGCGCCTCCTCATCAACGCGCTCTCCGAGACCGAGGATCTCCTCGCCGATCTGCGCGCCGGCTGACGTGCGCGACCTCGGCGACGCTCGTGGCGCGGGCGCTCGCGCGCTCGCACGCGCGGGCTCACGCGCGCTCGCCCGCCTCCTCCCGCGCCGCGCCGACTACGCCGGGCTCAGCCGCTCCTGGCGGGGGGATCTGCTCGCGGGCGTCACCGTCGGGGTCGTCGCACTCCCGCTCGCGCTGGCCTTCGGGATCACGAGCGGACTCGGCGCGACCGCCGGGCTCGTGACGGCGGTCGTGGCCGGGTTCGTGGCCGCGGTGTTCGGCGGGTCCCACGTGCAGGTCTCGGGTCCCACCGGCGCCATGACCGTCGTGCTGGTGCCGCTCGTGGCCACGCACGGGGCCGACTCGGTGTTCGTGGTGGGGCTCATGGCCGGGGTCATCGTGCTCGGCGCCGCGTTCGCCCGGCTCGGTCGCCTCCTCGCGTACATCCCCTGGCCGGTGATCGAGGGCTTCACCGTCGGGATCGCGGTGATCATCTTCCTCCAGCAGGTGCCCAACGCCCTCGGCGTTGCGAAGCCCGAGGGCGAGAACCCCGCAGCGGTGGCCGCGCGAGCGGTCGGCGACGCGCTCGACGCCGGGAGCCTCGCGGCGCTCGCGCTCGTGGCCCTCACCTGCGCGATCATGCTCGTCGCCCCCCGCCTGCACCGCTCGCTCCCGGCGTCGCTCCTCGCGGTGGCGGTGGCCACGGTGGTCGCGATCGTCACCAACACCGACGTCGCGGTCATCGGGTCGCTCCCCGATTCGCTCCCGGCACCGTCGCTCCCCGCGCTCTCGGTCGACCAGATCCGCGGCTTGCTGGGCCCGGCGTTCGCGGTTGCCGCCCTGGCCGCGATCGAGAGCCTGCTCTCCGCGAAGGTCGCCGACGGCATGGCCGACACGGGTCGGCACGATCCCGACCGTGAGCTCTTCGGCCAGGGGCTCGCCAACCTCGCGTCGCCGCTGTTCGGCGGCATGCCGGCCACCGGAGCGATCGCGCGCACGGCGGTCAACGTGCGATCGGGGGCCCGCACACGCGTCTCCGCGGCTGGCCACGCGGTGCTGCTCGTCCTCGTGATCCTGTTCGCGAGCCCCCTCGTCGCCGAGATCCCCCTCGCCGCGCTCGCCGGGGTGCTCATGGTCACGGCCGTCCGCATGGTGGAGATCCACAACGTGCGCGCCGTGCTGCGCTCCACGCGCAGCGATGCGGTCGTGCTGGTACTCACCGCGGCCGCCACCATCGCGTTCGATCTGATCGTCGCGATCGAGATCGGCATCGCGCTCGCGGCGCTGTTCGCGCTGCGCGCGGTCGCGCGCACCAGCTCGGCGACCATCGAGGCGGTGCCGACGACCGACGAGGTCGACGGGGACACCGAGGTCGACCTGCTCCGCGAGCACATCGTCGCCTACCGCATCGACGGTGCGGTGTTCTTCGGAGCCGCCCAGCGCTTCCTCACCGAGCTCACCGCGGTGAGCGACGTGCGGGTGGTCATCCTGCGCCTGCCCGACGTGCAGGTGCTCGACGCCACCGGCGCGCAGGCCCTCGGGGAGATCGTCTCGGAGCTCGAGGCCCGTCACATCACCGTGCTGCTCAAGGGCCCTCGCCCCGAGCACCTCCGCATCCTCGCCGCCGTGGGCGCGCTCGATCGCCTCGCCCACGAGAACCACCTCTTCACCGACCTCGACGCCGCGATCGCGCACGCGCGTCTGCACGTCGAACGCGCGGAGCACTCACCTTCCGAGGACGCCGCAGCCTGACGCGCGGCGACTCACCCCAGCGGGCGGAACTGCACGTCGCCGTCGACCTCCACGATGTGGCCGGCGGTGGGCGGTGGGAAGTGGGTGCCGATGACGAGCACACCGCGTGCGAGGCAGTCGGCCACGAGAGCGCGGCGGGTGGCGGTCGACTGCTCAGGGTCGGAGTCGACCGAGGCGTGCCACGTCGGCTCCGCGAGCTGTACGGCGCTGTGCACGCAGTCACCGGTGATGATCGCCTCCTCGCCGTTCGACCGGATGCGAACCGACACGTGCCCCGGCGAGTGGCCGGGTGTGGGCGTGAGCGACACCTCCCCGGTGACGGCGTGGTCGACCTCGACCAGATCCACCACGCCGTGGTCGAACAGCGGTGTCACGGTGTCGTCGAAGGTGACGGCCGACGCGGCCTCCCGCGCCGGCGCACCGGCGTCACGCCAGTGCTCGTACTCGGGACGGGCGAGGAGGTAGCGCGCGTTCGGGAAGGTCGGCACCCACTCCCCGTCCGCCAGCATCGTGTTCCAGCCGACATGGTCGAAGTGCAGGTGCGTGCAGATCACGGTGTCGACTTCCTCCCGGGCGAACCCGGCGTCGGCGAGTGCGCCGAGGAAGGAGCCGTCGTTGCTCATCGCCGCGTACAGCCCGGGGAGCGGACGCTGCCCCACGCAGGTGTCGACCACGATCCGGCGACCCTCCGACGCGACGCCGAGCGCGTGGATCGACAGACCCAGGTTCCCGTCGGCGTCGAGCGCCCACGGCGCCAGCCACCCCGCGTGGCGGGCGAGGACGTCGGGCGAGGACGTGGGGAGCAGACCGCCGGCGGGGACGGCGGTCTCCTGCTCGACCACGCGGGTGACCCTCACGTCACCGATCGCCCATCGCAGCTCGTGCCGCTCGCTCATGGCCCGCTCCCCCTCCCGCCCGATACGGTCGGGCGGCGCACATCCTCACACACAGCGCCGGACCACCACGACGACCGCGGGGCGTCCGCAGAGGAACGGGGGGGAAAAGCGATGGGCGACGAACCGACGGCGCGACCGGAAGGCGACCAGGTGCTCGCGGGCAAGGTCGCGGTCGTCACCGGGAGCGGGCGGGGGATCGGCCGCGCCGAGGCGCTGCGCCTCGCCGCGTATGGCGCCCGGGTCGTGGTGAACGATCTCGGCGTCGCCACCGACGGGAGCGCGACCGACGAGTCCCCAGCCGACGAGGTCGTGGGCGAGATCCGGGCCGCGGGTGGAGAGGCCGTCGCGGACCGCAGCGACATCTCCACGGCGAATGGGGGCGCCGCGGTGATCCAGCGGGCGCTCGACGAGTGGGGCCGCATCGACATCGTGGTGAACAACGCGGGCTTCGGCCGGCCGCGCATGGTGTTCAACCTCGCGGAAGACGAGTGGGACGACGTCATCCGCGTCCACCTCAAGGGCACGTTCTCCGTGACGGCGCCGGCCACTCGCTGGTGGCGCAGCGAGCACAAGGCGGGGAGGCCGCCGTACGGGCGCGTCGTGAGCACGGCGACCGGGCTGTTGCTGCTGGGGGGCGCCGGTCAGTCGAACTACGTGGCGGCGAAGGCCGGTGTCCTCGCCTTCACCCAGGCGATCGCGACCGAACTGGCCCCGTACGGCGTGACCGCGAACACGATCATGCCCGGTGCGCTCACCCGTCTCGCCGCCGTCGGCTGGCGCACCGCGCGGATCTCGGCCGCGTCCGACGACGACTTCGACAACACGAGCCCCGTGCACGTGGCCGAGCTCGTGTC
>BTUT01000042.1:0-12405 GCA_045862935.1 Acidimicrobiia bacterium | reverse complement strand
TCCTTGTCGCGCTCGAGGGCGAAGGCTTCCATGTCGAGACCGCCGCCGATGGCGTCGAGGCGATCGCGCGCTTCGAGGCGACGCAGCCCGTGCTCGTGCTCCTCGACGTGATGCTGCCCCGCATGTCGGGGGTCGATGTGTGTCGCGAGCTCCGGACCCGCTCGCAGGTGCCGATCATCATGGTGACGGCCCGCAACGCCGAGATCGACGCAGTCGTCGGGCTCGAGGTGGGCGCCGACGACTACGTCACGAAGCCGTTCCGGCTCCGCGAGCTCGTGGCGCGAGTGCGCGCGGCCCTCCGCCGCGGGCCGCGCGCCGACGCAACGCAGGACGCGGATCGTGACGAGGAGATCGAGATCGGCGACGTCAGGGTCGATGTCGCCCGCCACGAGGTGGTGGTGGGTGGCTCGGTCGTGCCGCTGCCGCGCAAGGAGTTCGAGCTGCTCGAGCTGCTGATGCTCAACGCCGGGCGGGTGCTCACCCGGGACGTGCTGATCGACCGCGTGTGGGGGCCCAACTACTTCGGGGACACGAAGACCCTCGACGTGCACATCAAGCGCCTGCGCTCGAAGATCGAGGTCGACCCGGCGCACCCCACCCGGATCATGACCGTCCGGGGGATCGGCTACCGCTTCGAGCGCGGCCCCTGAGCGCCGCCGAGGGGATGGGCTCAGTCGCGGCGGCGGCTGTGCCAGTCGAGCCACGACAGCGCCGCGAACAGGAAGTACGCACCGGCCAGCGCGACAGGCACCCACACGAGCTCGTCGAGCGGGAGCGCCAGCAGGGCACACACCGCCCCGGCCCCCAGGAAGAACCGCGCACGCCGATCCATCAGAAGGCCGTCTCGATGGCGTAGACGAGGGCGGCGACCAGCGCGGCGCCCGGGATCGTGAACACCCACGCCCACACCACGCGCCCTGCGATGCCCCAGCGCACGGCCGAGATCCGGCGTGCGGAGCCCACGCCCACGATCCCACCGGTGATCGTGTGGGTCGTCGACACCGGGATGCCGTTGGCCGAGGTGAAGAACAGGGCCGCGGCCGCGCCGCTCTCGGCGCACATCCCGCCGGCCGGCTGGAGCCGGGTGATCTTCGAGCCCATGGTCTTCACGATCCGCCAGCCGCCGGTGAGCGTGCCCAGCGCGATCGCGGTGTGTGCGCTGAGCACGACCCACAGGGGGACCTCCGCATTGGGTCCGAGCCGGCCGGACGCGATGAGCAGGGCGAGGATGACGCCCATGGTCTTCTGCGCGTCGTTCGCGCCGTGCCCGAGGCTGTACGCCGCGGCCGAGAACAGCTGCCCGTAGCGGAATCCCCGGTTCAGTCGGTCGACACGCCTCACCCGGTGGGTCGACCAGAACACGATCAGCATGAGCGCGTAGCCCACCGCGAGGCCGAGCAGCGGCGCGATCACGATGAACACCGCGATCACCTTCAGGCCGCTCCAGATCAACGCGCTGGATCCGGCCTTGGCGAGCGCCGCGCCGGCCATGCCCCCGATGAGCGCGTGGGAGCTCGACGTGGGGAGTCCGAGCCAGAAGGTGAGCAGGTTCCACGAGATCGCGCCGATCAGGCCCGCGAAGATCACCCCGATCGAGAGCACGTCCTGGTGCACGACGTCCTTGGCGATCGTCGACGCGACGCTCGTACCGAACACGAGGAAGGCGACGAAGTTGAACGTCGCCGCCCAGATCACGGCGTAGCGCGGGCTGAGCACGCGCGTCGACACCACGGTGGCGATCGAGTTCGCGGCGTCGTGGAAGCCATTGACGAAGTCGAAGGCCAGGGCGACGCCGACGACGGCCCAGAGCGCGAACGTCTCCACGACGTCAGGCGTGCTTCAAGAAGATGCTCTCGACGATGTCGCCGATGCCCTCGATCGAGTTCACCGCGCGCTCGAGCGCCTCGACGAGGTCCTTCAGCTTCAAGACGGCGAACGCGTCGAACTGTCCGGAGAACAGCTCGGCGGTCGTGCGCCGGTAGATGCGGTCGGCGGTGCTCTCCAGGAGCCCGAGCTGCGCGAGGTCAGCCTGGACGTTCTTGAGCTTCGGGAGCTTGGCGACGAGCGAGACGGCGACGTCGGCCGCGTCCACGATGATGTCGGAGATCTCGTGCATCCCCGTGAGCGGCTCGTCGACGTGGTGGAGCACGATGAGGTCCGCCGCGGCCGCGAGGTCGTCGACCGCGTCGTCGATCCCCTCCGTCAGCGCGTGGATGTCCTCGCGGTCGAACGGCACCACGAAGCTCCGGTTCACCCGCATGACGATGGCGTGGGTGAGCTCGTCGCCGCGGCGTTCGCACGCGTTCACCGCTTCGACCTTGGCCTCGAGATCGGTGAAGTCGACGAACAGCTTGCGGAGGTTGCGAGCCCCCTCGGCGAGGTTCTGCGCGGCGTCGTCGAACAGTCGGTAGAAGCCGTCGTCGGTGGGGATCAAGCGGAATCGCATCTGCTGGGCTCCCCCCGCACGGGGCGGTCGCGGCGACGGCGGATGGAGACTAGGCGAGGCCGCCGAGGATCGCTCCAACGGCCTCGGCGGCGCCGCCCGGCTCCGACGAGGCCACGCCGTGCAGCAGGGTGACCGACGCGTAGCCGTCGAGGGCCACCGCGAGGTCCGTCCCGGGAGGGGGCGATGCGTCACGACCCACGTACTCCAGGAGGAGCTCACCCGGTCGGGTGGTCGCGCTCCACTGCTCGAGGAACGGGGCGAGGCCCGCCGCTCGCACCCCGCGGAGCTGCGTGAGCGGGACGTCGGGCACGTTGAGGTTCAGGACGGATGCCTCGCCCGGGATGGTGGCCAGCCAGTCGAGCGCGGGGGGCACGAGGGCCCCGGCCGTGTCCCAGTGCGGGTGCTCGCTCCACGCGATGCTCACCGCCACGGCGGGGATCCCGAGCATGCCGGCGGTGAGCGCCGCGCCGACCGTTCCCGAGTGCAGCACGAGGTGCCCCGAGTTCATGCCCGGGTTGATGCCCGACGCGACGGCGTCGGGAGGCGGTCCGAACGCCCCGAGCACGCCGGCGTACACCGCCGCGGCGGGTGACGTGTCGATGGCGTGCACCGGGATGCCCTCCAGGGAGGGCCAGGTGACCTCGGTCCAGGCGATCGGGCCCGAGCGGTGCAGCCGTCCGATGGCGGCCCCGCTCCCGCTGCGTTGCCCCGAGGGCGCGACGACGAGCACGTCGTGCCCGGCGGCGGCGACCGCCTCGGTGAGGGCCAGGAGCCCGGGAGCCTCGACCCCGTCGTCGTTGGTGATGAGCACGCGCACCGGGCGCACGCTACCGGCGACGATCAGCCGCCGGACGTGGGTGGTGGCTGGTAGGTCGCGCGCGTGACCGCTCCCGACTTCACGCGCAGCTCCCAGTAGGAGCCCTTCTCCATCTTCGGGGGCTTGCGTCGGGTACCGACGTCGACGCCGTGGTCACGCAGGTGCTCGAGCATCGGTTGCAGCACGTCGCCGTGCGTGCACAGCACCGTGTTCTCACCGGCCGCCTTGTCGACGAGGCGCAGGATCTCGTGGAGGGGCGCGCCCTCGGCCAGGGCTTCGGTGAGATCGATCGGGACTCGGAGCCGCCGCGCGAGCGGCTCCACCGTCTCGCGACAGCGCACGGAGGGGCTCGAGAGGATCCGGGTGATCCCCGCGCCGGCGAGCGGCGTGACGAGCGCCGCGGCCTGGCGCCGCCCGACCTTGGTGAGCGGCCGTTGCGCGTCGTCGCCCTTCCAGGCGCTACGCCGCCCGGCGCGCGCGTGGCGCAGGAGGTACACGGTCACGGGGTCTCCCCGAGGTGACGGAGCAGGAGTCGATCGTGTGCGTAGCTGAGGAGGTCAGCCGCCTCACCGGGCGGGCACCACCGGGTCTCGTCGACCTCGTGGTTGGGGGTGAACGATCCGCGACCGTGGGGATCGACGGACATGATCCAGTAGCGCACGACCTTCGGACGACCCCGACTGTCGTGGTAGTGGACCTCGGGCAGCGCCGCCCCGAGGTGACACGTCAACCCGGTCTCCTCGGTGACCTCCCGCAACGCCGTCTGCTCGTCGGTCTCCCCCGGATCGCGCTTGCCCTTGGGGAAGCTCCAGTCGTCGTAGCGGGGCCGGTGCACGAGGAGCACCTCGGCACCGGTGGTGCCGTGCCGCACGACCACGCCGCCCGCGGCCCGAACGACCCGATCGTCGCGCGGCGCGGCGCGCTCGGCCGGCTCGACGGGATCGCTCACAGCCACCGCCGCAGGCGTGCACGGCTCGCGGCGCGCCATGCCGCGGGCCAGGCCGCGCGCGACGCGTCGGCGGCGACCCGCTCGGCCGCGCCCAGCTCGCCGGCGGCGTACACCGCGCGTGCATCGCCGAGGGTGAGCGCCGTGGCGCGGAGCCACGCGCCGGCGACGACCGCGTCCTGGTGCTCCCCGAGCACGTCCTGGATCCGGGTGAGCGCCTTGGCGAAGTCGCGTGCGGGCTTGCCGAACGCCGGCTCCACCACCTCGGAGGCGTAGCGAGCGCGCTTGGCCCGGATGCGCACGGCGTGGAGGGCGGGGTCCGGGGCGGGATCGTCGAGCGCGTCGACCGACTCCCGCAGGCGGCGCCACGGCTTGCGCACGAGCGCGCGCAAGGTGTCGGTGTGCGAGGTCCCGACGAGCATCACCACGCGCGGTCGGTGGGCCGCCTCGACCAGCTGGTCGAGGAGCCCGAGGTAGCGGGGTGAGCGCAGCCCGTCGAGGAGCACGGCTCGCGCCTCGGCCTGCTGGTGGGCGAGCCGGTCGAGGAGCGGCTGGGCCGCGACCTGGTCGGCCTCGTCGAGACGGCGGATCCGGTTCCGGAGGCGGTCGAGGAGCACGTCGGCGTCCCGGACCGCGCCGAGCGCGGCGCCGAGCCGGCCGATCTCGGCGCGCAGCGGCTCGCTCCATGTCGGGTCGAGCAGCGAGTGGAACGTGCGCAGGTGCGAGCGGAGCCGACGGGTGGAGACGCGCGCCTGATGGACGCCCTCGATGTCGTGGCCGATGCGGACCACCGGATCGCTGGTGACGAGCATCAGCACGGCGTCGGAGAGCGCGTGGCGGATCACGGCGTCGACGGTGGCGGGCGTGCCGACCGGGTGCGACACCACGTCCGGCGGCGCCGCGGCCGCCGGACCGAGGGCACGCGCGACCTTCGGGGTCGGGTCGGCGTCGGAGGCGCCGGACGCCCTCAGCCGGGTGACGATGGGTGCGACGAGGTCGTCGTCGGCGCCGGGGACGAGCTCGAGCTCCACCTCCCGGAACCGACCGGGCACCGGTCCGCCGAGCACGGTGCAGTCGTCGTCCGTGAGCGTGGCGAGCGGCGCCTCGTCGCCGGCGAGCGTGGGGTTCCCGCTCTGCAGCACCACCTGACGGCGAACGGTGCGGAGCCGAGCGACGGGAACCAGCCGCGCGGTGCGCACGCGCGCCGCGACGAGCTCGAGGGCCGGAGGGGGCGGCGTGCCGGGCCCACCGGGGAACACGTGCTCGGCGCGGACCAGCTCGCCGCGGGCGTGGTCGTTCACGGGGAGCTTGACGGTCCAACCGTCGTCGTCGCGGTACCGCAGTGAGGCGCCCGCCCGAGCCAACCGGACGTCGGCGGTGTCGTAGTAGGTCGCGATCTGCGCGACGCGCTCCTCGGGGCCCACGCGGCACAGATCGTCCAACGCCGGGACGGTCCATGCATCATCGACCGCGAACTTGAACTCCCGCTCGGGGGCGTCGGCGCTCATGTGCTCGTGGACGCGCGTCTCAGGTGCGGTGCGCGCGTTCGACGGCGCGCGCCGCGAGCTCTCGCTGCGCGTTGATCGATCCCTCCTCGGGCACCCGGCCCCAGGTGCCGTCGGCGCGCAGCTCCCAGGCGAGCTCGGTGTCGGTGAGCTGGAGCCGGATCATCTCCTCGAGCCGCTCGCGGAGGGCGGGATCGTGCACGGGGGCGAGGGCCTCGACCCGGCGGTCGAGGTTGCGGGGCATGAGGTCGGCGGAGCCGAAGTACCACTCGGCGGTGGCGGGGTCGGCGCCGAAGCGGTAGACGCGGGAGTGCTCGAGGTACCGGCCGACGAGCGACCGCACGCGGATGTGGTCGGAGAGACCGGGGACCTGGGGCCGCAGGCAGCAGATGCCGCGCACGACGAGGTCGACCGGGGTGCCGGCGGATGACGCGTCGTAGAGCTCGTCGATCAAGCCGGGGTCGACGAGGCTGTTCATCTTGAACACGATCCGGCCGTCGGCCCCGAGCGCGGCCTGGGCGCGGATGCGCTCGGCGAGGCCAGTCCGGATCGCCTCGGGGGCCACGAGCAGGTGGCGGTACCGGACGGGGCGGCTGTACCCGGTGAGGTGGTTGAAGAGCTCGGTGAGCTCCGCGCCGAACTCGGGGTTCGCGGTGAGCAGGCCGAGGTCCTCGTAGAGGGTCGCGGTCTTCGGGTTGTAGTTGCCGGTGCCGACGTGGCAGTAGCGGCGGATGCCGTCGTCCTCCTGGCGGACGACGAGCAGGATCTTCGCGTGGGTCTTCAGGCCCACGAGGCCGTACACCACGTGCACGCCCGCCTCTTCGAGGACGCGGGCCCGCTCGATGTTCGCCTCCTCGTCGAAGCGCGCCTTCAGCTCGACGAGGGCCACGACCTGCTTGCCCTCGCGCGCCGCGTTCGTGAGCGCGCGCACGATGGCGCTGTCGGTGCCGGCGGTGCGGTAGATGGTCTGCTTGATCGCGAGCACCCGCGGGTCCTGCGCGGCTTGCTCGATGAAGGCCTCCACCGACGTGGCGAACGAGTCGTACGGGTGGTGCACGAGCACGTCGCCGTGCCGGAGGATCTCGAAGATGTCGGGCCTGAGCTCGGTGGGCACGAGGGCGAGCGGGGTCTGGGGTGTCCACGGCTCGTCCTTCAGATCGGGCCGGTCGAGGCCGACGAGGCCCCAGAGGCCGCTGAGGTCGAGCGTCCCGTCGATGACGGTGACGGCGTCGTCGTCGATCTCGAGCTCACGCTGGAGCACGCTGCGCACCTCGTCGGGCATCAACGAGTCGATCTCCAGCCGCACGACCTGGCCGAACTTCGTGCGGCGGTGGAGCACCTCCTCGATCGCCTCGAGGAGGTCCTCGTCCTCGTCGTCGAGCTCGAAGTCGGCGTCGCGGGTCACCCGGAACGGGTGCTCGGTGACGATGTCCATGCCCGGGAAGAGCCGGTCGAGGTGCGCGGCGATCACCTGCTCGATCGGCACGAACCGGTTGCCGTCGGTGAGCGGCACGAAGCGCGGGAGCACGGGCGGCACCTTGACCCGGGCGAAGCGCTCCTCGCGGGTGCGCGGCTCGCGCACGAGCACCGCGAGGTTCAGCGACAGGTTGGAGATGTACGGGAACGGGTGTGCCGGGTCGACCGCCAGCGGGGTGAGCACGGGGAAGATCCGGTCCTCGAACACCGCGCCGAGCTCCGCGCGGTCGTCGGGTGTGAGCTCGGCCCAGCTCGCGAACCGGATGCCGGCGTCCTCGAGCGCGGGCGCGACGTCCTTGTTGAACAGGGCGGTGTGCCGGTCGACGAGCTCGCGGGCGTAGGCGCGCACGGCGCGGAGCTGCTCACCCGCGTCGAGCCCGTCGGGCGTGCGCGTCCGGAGCCCGGCGTCGTACTGCTCCTGGAGCCCGGAGACGCGCACCTGGAAGAACTCGTCGAGGTTCTGGGCGAAGATCGCGAGGAACTTCGCGCGCTCGAGCAGCGGCCGGCGGAGGTCCTCGGCCAGCGCGAGGACCCGGGCGTTGAAGTCGAGCCACGAGAGCTCTCGGTTGATGAAGCGGGCAGGGTCGACGCGCAGCGCTGCCGGGTCGAGATCGCCGGCCGGGGGGTCGGTGGGCACCGTCATCGACCCATCGTAGGGCCACGAGCCCGATGCCGTCCCGGGCCGAAGGCCCCTCGACGCCGCGAGTGACCGGCCCGCCCTCCTCGGGGGCCCGGCGCGGTCGTCGGGGGTGAGCCCGGCGCGGTCGTCGGGGGGTGAGCCCGGCGCGGTCGGCGCGGGGAGGCCGGGATCGCCGGCGGTACCCTCGGGCCCGAGGATGGCTACCGACCCCCGATTCCTGCCGCCCTCACCGTTCTCCCGGCTGGTGTCGGCCCACGCGGTGAGCATGTGCGGCGACGCTGCCATCGCCGCCTCCCTTGCGGGCTCCCTGTTCTTCTCGACCCCGACGAGCTCGTCGCGGGAGAAGGTGCTGCTCTACCTGCTCGTGACCATGCTGCCGTTCGCCGTGGTGGCTCCGGTCCTCGGGCCGGCGCTCGACTACCGCCGCAGCGGCCGCCGGGTGCTCGTGGCGACGTCGATGATGGGCCGTGCGGTCCTCGCGGTGCTCATGGCCCGGTGGATCACCGATCCTGCCCCCGCCGGACTCCTCGTGTTCCCGCTGGCGTTCGGGATCCTCGTGCTGGCCAAGGGGTACTCGGTCGCCAAGAGCGCGCTCGTCCCCGCGCTCGTGGGGCGAGAGGACGAGTTGGTGCGCGCGAACTCGAAGCTCGCACTCGTGAGTGCGATCGCGACCACGGTGGGCGGGGCCCCGGCCTTCCTGATCCAGGAGCTGTTCGGCCCGGAGTGGTCGTTGCGACTCGCCGCGGTGGTGTTCGCGGGCGGGGCGCTCCTGGCGTTGAAGATCCCGTCGGTGGCGCTCGCGCGGACCGCCCGGGAGGCGGAGCGCGAACGGGAGGAGCTCCATCAGCCGAGCATCCTCCTCGCGGGCAGCGCGATGGGGGTCATCCGGGCGGGGGTCGGCTTCCTCGCGTTCTTCGCCGCCTTCTCGTTGAAGTCCGATCTGTTCGCGCTCGGCGTTGCGGCCACGATGGCCGTGGCCGGCGGGTTCATCGGCAACATCGTGGGTCCGCCGATCCGGCGCACGCTGCGCGAGGAGCAGATGCTCGCGGCCGCGCTCCTCGTCACCGCGAGCTTCGTCCTCGTCGGCACGTTGCTCGCTACCACGGTCGCGTTCGCGCTGGCGAGCATCAGCGTCGCGATCGGCGCGGCGCTCGGACGGCTCGCATTCGACAGCCTGCTCCAGCGTGACGGCCCGGACGCGGCGCGTGGTCGGGCGTTCGCACGGTTCGAGACGCGCTTCCAGGTGGCCTGGGTCGCTGGTGCGCTCGTGGGCATCATCCCCCAGAACGTGAGCCTGGGCCTGCTCCTCCTCGCCCTCGTGCTCGCGTTCGCGGGCCTCTCGTACGTCGGCGCGCGCCGCGCGGCGAGGATTCGCGGGGGGGAGGTCCGCACCACGATCCGCCCACAGCTCGTCGACCGCGCCGTCGGCGCGGCGGCCGCGGACGTCCGCCGGCGGGTCCGGCGCCGCCGGCGCGGGGAGCGCGCGCCGTCCCGCGGGCTCGCGGGCCGCACGAGTGCCGGCCCGGCATCCACGGCGGCCTCCGACCCGGCGAGCCCCACGCCCGAGATCGAGTCGGCCCCGCCGCCCCCGTCGTCCCCTGCCCCGCCAGCCGAGAATCCGGAGGCGTTCCCGGGGTGGGACTGACCCGGACGGCCGAGCGGGCTCCGACTACGACCAGCCGGAACCGGCGCCGCGCACCATCCCGAACGGACCGGTGGGCCAGCGGAAGCAGTCGGTCATGAGCTGGTCGACCTGCTCCCGCGTCGCCACGCCCTCGTCGACCACGCGGTTCGCCTCGCGGATCATCGCGAAGTAGACCCGGTTCGCGACGAAGCCCCAGCTCGTGGGGGCGTCGTTCACCACCACCGGGCTCTTCTGGCAGCGGGTGGCCATCGCCTCGATGGTGGCGATGGTCCCTGCGCTGGTCGCGTCGGTGCGCACGATCTCGGCGAGGCGCATGACCGGGGCCGGGGACGCCCAGTGCCAGCCGATCACCCGGTCGGGGCGGTCGGTCGCGGCCGCGAGCGCCGCGATCGGGAACCCGGACGTGTTCGACGCCAGGATCGTCGCCTCGGGCGTCTGGCGGTCGAGGTCGCGAAAGAGCCGGACCTTCAGGTCGAGCCGCTCGGGGACGGCCTCGATGACCACGTCGGCCGCCAGCACGTCGGCGAAGGTGTCGGTGAACGCGATGCGGGCGAGGGCGGCATCGGCGGCCTGCGGGGTGAGCTTCCCGCGCTCCACGGCGCTCCGGAGACCGAACCTCCCGGTGCTCACGTGCTCACGCGCCCGTGCGAGCGCGCCGGTGTCGACGTCGTAGCAGACCGTGGGATAGCCGGCGATCGCGGTGACCTGGGCGATGCCGCTGCCCATGACCCCTGCGCCGAGCACGGACACCCGCGGTTCGGTGGTCTCGCTCATGGGGCGTGCTCCTCGGGAAGGTCGATGCGCGCGAGCCAGAGGCCGGGAGCGTCGAGCTCGGGGGTGGTGGGCACCATCGACTCGGTCGACCAGAGCCGGTTGAGGCCCTCGAAGCCGGCCCGTTCGACGACGCCGGTGCAGAACCGGTGGCCGCGTTCGTAGTCGTCGCGTCCCAGGTCGAGACCGAGGAGCGCGTCGATGAAGTGGCCGGCCTCGCCGCGGTCGATGCGGTGGCGCTTGAAGGCTTCGTGGATCTGCGCTGCGGCGGGCACGAGCCGCTCGGTGACGTGCGCGACCACGGTGTCGGCGTAGCCCTCCAGCACGGTGGTGAAGTCGCGCAGGCGCGCCTGCACCGCGGCCTGGGCGGGGTGGCGCATCGCGCCGAGGATCTCCTGGGGCCGGCTCGCGAGGGCCTCGAAGGACTCGGGGTTCGCCGGGTCGAGCGCCCCGAAGCGCTCCTCGAGCGCGTGGAGGTCGAGGTGGTACCCGCGCACGTACTCGCGCGACAGGGCCACGAGACGATCGCGGGCCCACGGGACGGAGCGGATCGCGGCGTGCACCACCTCGTGCACCGCGAGCGTGAACCGCAGGTCGGCGCGGGGCAGCGACCAGGCCTGTTCGAACTCGTCGATGTGCGATGCCACGAAGGTCAGGCTCGGAGCGTCGGGTGTGGGGAGCGGGAGGTCGTAGCGACCGAGCGCGTGGCGCGCGAGGTAGCCGACCATCGACCCGGCCTGGAGCCCGAGCAGCGCCGGCGCGAGCATCGGGAGCACGCCGGCGATCGGGTCGGCGGTGGGCCCCTCGGTGTCGAGCTCGGCCTGCAGCTGCGCGCGGAAGGCGTCGCCGAGCGTCCGGGCGAGATCCTCGAGCACGGGGCGGAGCGCCTCGAGGTGCAGGTCGGCCCACTCGGTCGCGTGCAGGACGCGGACCGGTGTCGCCAGCGTCGCGGCGAGTCCCGTGACGTCCGCGACGTGGGTCTGCGCCGCGCGGGCGAGCTCGCCGAACGCGGCCGGCGCCCCCGGGTCGAGCGGGTGCTCGACGGCCTCCTCGGTGGCCACGGCGCGGGCGACCTGGCGCGCGATCTCCCAGTTCACCGGACCGGAGGTGGTGAGCATCCCCAGGAGCTGCGTGAGGTCGAGGCCGCCGGGGCCGAAGCCGGGGAAGCCCTCGAGCCCGGGGAACGCGCCGGCGAGGCCCTCGAGCCCGGGCACGCCCCCGGGGAACGGTCCGAACCCGCCGATGCCCGGGGTGGCGCCGTCGGAGGCGCGACCGGGGCCGTCCTCGTCGTCGCCCGGACCGGCGCCTTGAGACGGGTGACCCACGCGGCCAGTCTATGGACGTGCCGAGCATCGTCGTCACGGGCGCCGCGGGCCTCATCGCCCAGCGGTTGACGCCCCGGCTCGTCGCCGACTTCCGGGTCGTCGGCCTCGACGTGCGCGAGCCGGCGCGCCGCATCCGCGGTGCGGAGGTGCGGCTCGTGGACGTCGCCCGCAGCGACCTCGCACCCCATCTGCACGGAGCCGACGTGCTCGTCCATCTCGCGTCGGTCGTGGATCCGCTGCCCGACGAGGCCCTCATGGCGCGGGTCAACGTCGACGGCACGCGCCGCGTGCTCGAGGCGGCGGCCGGCGCCGGGGTGCGCAAGGTCGTGCGGGTGTCGGGGGCGGCCGTCTACGGCGCCTGGGCGAACAACCCCGTGCCCCTCCGGGAGGACGACCCCCTGCGGCCGAACCCCGGCTTCTCGCCCGCCGTGCAGGCCGCGGAGGCCGAGCGCCTCCTCGGCGAGTGGGGTGGCGCGCACCCCGATGCGGTCGTCACCACCCTGCGGACGGCCCCTGTGCTCGGCCCGGGTGCCGAGCGCCTGCCGTCGCGGCTCGTGCTCGGGCGTCCCCGCCTCCGCGTCCGGGGATCGTCACCGCCGGTGCAGGCGGTGCACGTCGAGGACCTCGTCGACGCGCTCGCGCTCGTGATCCTCGGGGATCACCCGGGGGTGTTCAACGTCGCCGCGGACGGGTGGCTCACGGCCGAGCAGATGCGCGGACTGCTTCCTCGCGCGTCCACGCCCGCCCTGGGCGCGGACGCGCTCGTTCGGCTGCTGGGTGCCTCGTGGGCACTCGGGGTCGGCGAGATCCCACCCGGGGTGGTGCCCTACCTGT
>BTUT01000041.1:0-12459 GCA_045862935.1 Acidimicrobiia bacterium | reverse complement strand
GCTCACGGTGTACGGGCCGATGGACGCCGACGCCCGCGGCGGCGTCGTGTCGTTCCTCTTCGACGGCATCCATGCGCACGACGTGTCGCAGGTGGTCGACGAGGAGGGGGTGTGCGTGCGAGCCGGGCACCACTGCGCGAAGCCGCTGATGCGCGCGCTGGGCGTCCCCGCCACGACGCGCGCCTCCTTCGGCGTGTACAACGATCGCGCGGATGTCGACGCGCTCGTCGAGGCCCTGGCCCGCGCCGAGTCGTTCTTCGCCATCTGACGACCGACCACGACCGACCACGATCCGGGGAAGCGATGTCAGGGCTGCAGGACCTCTACCGGGAGATCATCCTCGACCACTACCGGGCACCCCGCAACCGCGGCGAGCTCCCCGTGCCCCCCGCCCACCGGGTGGAGGGGTTCAACCCCCTGTGCGGCGACGAGGTGATCCTCTACCTCGAGGTGGACGACGGTGTGGTGACCGACGTGAGGACCGCGGGCCAGGGCTGCTCGATCAGCCAGGCGTCGACGTCGATGATGAGCGCGGCGGTGAAGGGCAAGCCCGAGGCGGAGGCCCGCACGCTGATCCGGGCGTTCCTGGCGCTCATGCACACCCACGAGTCGAAGCTCGAGGGCGGTGAGGACGCAGACCGCGCCGCCGCCCTCTCGGAGGTGGCCCTCGGCGACCTCGAAGCCCTGCAAGGCGTGGTGAAGTTCCCGGTGCGCATCAAGTGCGCCACGCTCGGCTGGTACACGCTCCAGCAGGGCCTCGACGAGATCGATGGGGAGCGCCGCGCGGGCAGCGGGTGACGCGGAATCCACCGCCAGTTCCGCTACGTTGGCACTACGGTCAGCACCCGACGACCCCCGAGGCCACCCCCCGAGGACGAACCCACGAGGACCCGATGGACGAGCAGGCCCTGACCCTCCGGATCGACGAAGCGCTGCGGGAGTTCACGAGCCGCGACCTGATCTCAGGTGCCGAGGTGGTCGACTTCCTGCTCGACCTGCGCCTCATGATGCTCGCCGCCGAGGAAGTCCAGCCCGCCACCAACTGAGCGAGCCGGGCGCCGGGGGCGACCCGCACGGCGCCGCGCCTCAGGCCAGCTCGGCGTACTCCGCCGCGATCGGGAAGCGCCTGAGCCACCCGATCGCCTCCCGCTGCTCGGCGGCGTCGAGCCGCGTGCGCCACTTGCCCGGCTGCTCCGCCGTGACCCGGTCGGTGGTGTACCCCTCGCCCGCCCGATCGTGGAGGTGCAGGGCGGCGACGGCGTCCGGGTGCCAGGCCAGACCGGCGTCCCGGGCCAGCGCCTCGAAGCCCGCCACCGGGTCGCGGCAGAGGACTTCGTGTGCCACCTCCCGCACCCCGGACCGACGAGCCGCGACCTCCCGGCACCACGACATCTGGAGCCCCACGTACCAGGCCTGCGCGCCGAGGGTTCCGTCGTCGGGAGGAGGGGGCACCAGACGGGCAACCGCCCCGCTCCGGCGAGCGCGGCGTACGCCGCGGCGGCGTGGGAGGGCATCGCCATGACCCGCCGACCGGCCACCGCGTCGAGCGGGTGCCGGCGCACCCAGATGGCGCTCGGCCGGTACGTGTCGAGGAGCCAGTCGAGGGCGAACACGCCGGTGACGGTCTTGGCGACCACGGCGTCGCCGGGAGCGACCCGGGGTGGCTGGGACAGGGCGGTCGCCGCGCGCAGGCGCCCCGACCGCGGAGCCCCCGCCGTCCCCCACGCCGCCCACTGCTCGCCGCTGGGGACCTGGCGCACGAGGCGGTGGGCGACGAGGTTCCGACCGCGGAGCCGGCGGGGAGGGCCGGCGCCGAGGATCGCCGTCCAGAGCCGGCGGGGAGGGCCGGCGCCGAGGATCGCCGTCCAGAGCCGGCGGTAGGCGGGCGGTGCGCGGTCGTCGGCCCCGAGCACGAGCGTCGGCCCTCGACCCCCGAGGGCCTTGATCGCGTACGGTCCCGGCCCCGGGGTGTCGGGCTCCACCAGGAGACGGGTTCCGGGGAGCGCACCGAGGATGCTCGCCACCCAGGTCGTCCCCGACCGCGCCGTCCCGAACACGAGCACCCGTGGGGGACGGCGGTGCGGGGCGCCCACGGGCCGGGAGCGTACCGGAGCGCGAGAATGCGGGCGTGGTCCGACCCAGGCCCTCCATGCTCCCCGTGTACGCGGCGTGCTTCGCGATCGCCGCGGCCTTCGTCGGGGCGGTCGTGATCGCCGGCTACCTGCTCCGCTGATCACCCCGCGGCGCACCCGCCCGCGACGTGCCCGCGCCGGCACACGTAGGATCCGCCGATGGACTCCCAGCCGGTCGAGATCACGACGCTGGTCGCCGGGCGCTCGTTCCTCGAGGGCCCCAGGTGGCGCGGGAACGTGCTCTACGTCTCCGACATGCACGGCGACGCCGTGCTGCGGGTGACCGACGACGGCGCGGTGGCGAGGGTGGTCGACGTGGAGCAGCCGTCGGGCCTGGGGTGGCTCCCCGACGGCTCGCTGCTCGTCTCGTCGATGGCCGCCCGCCGGGTGATGCGGTTCGACGGCACCGCGCTCACGCTCCACGCGGACCTCGCCGCGGTCGCGCCCCACGAGATCAACGACATGGTGGTCGACCGACACGGGCACGCGTTCGTCGGCCAGTTCGGCTACGACCTGCGAGGCGGCGGCGCGCGCACCACGGCTCCGCTGCTGCGGGTCGATCCCGACGGCTCGGTGCACGAGGCGGCCCCCGACATGCGGATGGCGAACGGGATGGCGATCACCACCGACGACCGGACGCTGGTGGTTGCGGAGAGCGCGGGAGGCTGCCTGCTCGGGTTCGACCTCGCCGACGACGGGAGCCTCTCCAACCGGCGGGTGTGGGCCGAGCTGCCCGACGCCCCCGACGGGATGTGCCTCGACGCGCAGGACGGCGCCTGGATCGCCGCGCCGGTCGGCGACCGGTTCGTCCGGGTGCTCGAAGGGGGCGAGGTGACCGACGTGATCGAGACTCCCGGGCGTCACGGCATCGCGTGCGCGCTCGGCGGTCCCGACGGCCGCACGCTCTACATGCTCACGGCCACCAACCACGGTGAGCGTCACGAGGCCCGCGCCGCGATGAGCGCCGCGATCGAGCGCACCACGGTGCGGGTGCCCGGCGCGGAACGTCCCTAGGTCCCGCGCCCGGCGTGCGCCGGGCGGGCCGGGTCAGAACTCGCGGTGGAACTCCCAGTCGCGGTCGTCCTCGCCCAGCTTCTCGAGGAACGTGAGGTCGGTGCCGATCCCGAGCGTGGCGCCGGGTGCGAGCACTTCGGGGCGCAGGACCCGCTCCGCCTTCGGGATCCGCCGGGCCAGCGCGCTCACGACCCGGCGGAGGTGAACCCCGGCCGTGGGCGGCGGTTGCGCCCCGGGCCGGTCGACGTGCACCCGGTAGTGGCGGTTGGTGACGATGTAGCGGACCGTCTTGTTGAGTGAGCGGAGCCAGAGGTCGTGGAACCCGACCACGCCGCCCGGGTCGAGCCGCTTGTCGACGAGCACGAAGTCGAGGATCGAGAGGTCGAAGAGGTGCGACGCGTCCACGAACGCGAAGCCCACCCGGGGCACGGAGGTGATCACGTCCTCGGGGAAGGCCTCGAAGAACCGGACCCGCTCGTCGAGGCCGGCCCGCGCGAGGTTCGCGAGGCCGACGGACTGCCAGTACCCCGACTGGTGAGGGTCCACCACGAAGTGGGTGCCGCGGCCGTTGTCGGCGAGCGCCTGCGCGATCGCCAGCGCCGAGATCCCGTGGGCGAGCCCGAGCTCCAGGGTCGCCTCCGGGCGCAGGCGCCGGACGACGTCGTAGAGCCGCTGGGCCTCGTCGGCCCTCACGTTGGCGTGCAGCGCCGTGGGCGTCCCGTCGGGCAGGGCGGTGACGCCCGACGTGATCGCATCGGTGAGGACGTTCGGCAGCACCGCTCGCATCGCTCCTGGATCCCGGGGGGGGTGCTCAGAACCCGGGGTCCGCGAACGGATCGAGCTCCGCCGGCCGCTCGAGCGCGAGCGTCTCGACCCCGAGGTCGGCGGCCAGACCCTCGTAGCCCGCGGCTTCGAGCTGGTCGGCGAGCTCGGGGCCCCCGCTCGTGACGACGCGCCCGGCCATGAGCACGTGGATCCGGTCGGGCCGCAGCTCGTGCAGGAGCCGGGTGTAGTGGGTGATCGCGAGGACGCCGAGCCCGTCCTCGTGGGTCATGGCCTCCACGCGGCGCGCGACGTCGCGCAGCGCGTCCACGTCGAGGCCGGAGTCGATCTCGTCGAGCACCGCGATGCGGGGGCGCAGCAGGGCGAGCTGGAGGGTCTCCATCCGCTTCTGCTCGCCCCCCGAGAACTCGTCGTTGACGCCGCGCGTCAAGAGCTCGTCCCCCACGTCCAGCCGCCGGGCTTCGAGCGCGACCCGCTCCGCGAGGGTGCCGGTGCCGTCGCCGCGCGCCCGGGCTGCGGCGGCGACGAGCTCGCCGACGGGAACCCCCGGGACCGCCACCGGGTACTGCATCGCCAGGAACAGGCCCCGGGCCGCCCGCTGCCACGTGGGCAGGCCGAGCAGCTCCTCGCCGTCGAGGCTCACCGACCCGGCGGTGACCTCGTAGTCGCCCCGGCCCATGATCACGTGCGACAACGTGGACTTGCCCGAGCCGTTCGGGCCCATCACCACGTGGACCTCGCCCGCACCGACCTCGAGTTCGACCCCCCGCAGGATCTCGAAGCCGTCGACCGACGCCCGGAGGTCACGCACCGCGAGGCCGCCCGCCGGGCGCCCGCTCGTCGTCACGGCAACGTCACGATCACGTCGGCGCCGACGACCCGGACCCCGTACACGGGAACCGGCTGCGTGGCGGGGAGCGTGTGCGGCTCGCCGTCGGTGAGCGAGAACAGCGAGCCGTGCTTCGGGCACTCGATCTCCAGCTCGTCCGCCCACACCTCGCCCTCGGAGAGCGAGTAGTTGGCGTGGGAGCACTCGTCGCCGATCACGTACCAGTCGTCGCCGATCCGCACGACGCACAGGCGGTGCCCGGCGACGTCGATCCGCCGGGCCGCGCCGGCCTCCACGTCGTCGACCCCGCACACCCGGACCTCGTTGGCCGCCACCACCTCGCTCACGACGTCACCCCCGCCGCGTGCCCGCGGTGCTCGATCTTGCGCACGACCGCCTCCCGGAGCGGCTCGGTGAGGGACCGCACCGGGAGCCGCGCGAGCACGTCCTCGAAGAAGCCCATCACGATGAGGCGGTCGGCCTCCTCCGGCGGGATGCCCCGGGTCGCGAGGTAGTAGCGCTGGTCGTCGTCGACCGGACCCACGGTGCTCGCGTGGGAGCAGCGCACGTCGTTGGCCTCGATCTCCAGGTTGGGGATCGAGTCGGCGGCCGCGCCCTCGGTGAGCACGAGGTTGCGGTTGGTCTGGTACGCCTCGGCATGCTGGGCGGCGGGACGGAGCCTCACGAGGCCGGAGTACACCGAGTGGGCCTCGTCCTCCACCGCCCCCTTGAACAAGAGGGTGCTGCGGGTGTGCGGAGCGGCGTGGTCCTGCAGTGTGCGGAAGTCGAGCATCTGGGTCCCGTCGCCGAAGTACACCGCGAGCAGGTCGCTCTCGGCGCCCGAGCCGTCGAGGCGCGCCTCGCTGCGCAGCCGCGCGTAGTCGCCGCCGAGCGCGACGGCGGACGAGCGCAACGACGCGTCGCGACCCAGGTGCGCACGCTGGAGTGCGACCTGCCAGGTCTTGGGGCCGTGCTCCTGCACCGACAGGTAGCGCATGTGGGCTCCGTCGCCGAGCACGAGCTCCACGACGGCGTCGACGAGGTGCGAGCCGCCCGCGGACGCGAAGCGGTCGACCACCGCGACCTCGGCGGACTCCTCCGCGACCACGAGCGTGTGCGGGAAGCTCGCGCGCCCCTCGCCGTGCGACCAGTGCAGCACCACGATGGGCTGCTCCACCACCACGCCCGCCGGTACGTGCACGAACGCACCGCCCGCGAGGAACGCGTCGTGGAGCAGAGTGAAGGCGTCGGGCGAGTCGTCGCTGCACGTGCCGAGCCACGGCACGGCCTCGCCCGCCGCGCACGTGGCGAGATCGCACACGTGCACGCCCTTCGCCTCGAGCATCGGGTCGAGCTCGTGGTGCACCACCCGGCCGTTGCGCACCACCACCAGGCCGGACCGCTCCCCAGCCTCGGCCGCGAGCAGGCCGCCCCCCGGAGCGGGCTCCACGCCGGGAGCGCCGAGCTCCTCGGGCGGGATCGGCGCGTACCGGTCGGGATCGAAGCGGTCGATGGCCGAGTAGCGCCAGATCTCCTCGGTCGACGCCGGCCAGCTGAGCCCCGCGAGCTGCTCGGCCGCAGCCGCGCGCCGCGTGGCGAGCCAGTCCGGACCGGCGAGCGCCCGCGACGCGTCGGGAGTGAAGGTGGTCGTCATGACCAGTCCCGCGGTTGCATCAGCCGACCGCGCCCTCCATGTTGAGCTCGATCAGGCGCGACAGCTCCACCGCGTACTCCATCGGGAGCGTCTTGGTGATCGGCTCGATGAACCCGTTCACGATCATCGCCGTGGCCTGCTGCTCGTCGAGCCCGCGGCTCATCAGGTAGAAGAGCTGGTCGTCGCCGACCTTCGAGACCGTGGCCTCGTGGCCGACGCGGGCGTCCTGCTCCTCGACCTCCATGTACGGGTAGGTGTCGGACCGGCTGTCCTCGTCGAGGATGAGCGCGTCGCAGCGCACGTGGCTCTTCACGCCGTGGGCGCCCTCGTCGACCCGCACGAGGCCCCGGTAGGTGGTGCGGCCGCCGTCCTTCGAGATCGACTTCGAGTCGATGATCGACGTCGTCTCCGGCGCGACGTGGGTCATCTTCGCGCCCGCGTCCTGGTGCTGGCCCGCCCCCGCGTACGCGACCGACAGCACCTCGCCGTGCGCCTTCGGCCCGGTCATCACCACCGCGGGGTACTTCATCGTGAGCTTCGACCCGAGGTTGCCGTCGATCCACTCGACCGTGGCCTCGGTCTCGGCCCGGGCGCGCTTCGTCACGAGGTTGTAGACGTTGGGCGACCAGTTCTGGATGGTCGTGTAGCGGATGCGCGCGCCGGGCTTCGCGATGAGCTCCACCACCGCGCTGTGCAGCGAGTCGGAGCTGTAGACGGGCGCCGAGCAGCCCTCGACGTAGTGGACGCTCGAGCCCTCGTCGGCGATGATCAGCGTTCGCTCGAACTGCCCCGCGTTCTCGGCGTTGATCCGGAAGTAGGCCTGGAGCGGCATCGACACGTGCACGCCCGGCGGCACGTAGATGAACGACCCACCGCTCAGGACCGCCGAGTTCAAGGCCGCGAACTTGTTGTCGCCCGGCGGGATCACGGTACCCAGGTACTCGCGCACGATGTCGGGGTGATCGCGGATCGCGCTGTCCATGTCGGTGAACAGCACGCCCATGCGCTCGAGGTCCTCGCGGTTGCGGTGGTACACGACCTCCGAGTTGTGCACCACGAAGCCCTCGGCCACGAAGCTGTGGTGACCCGCGACCTCGATGTCGTACGTCGGCTCCACACCCACCGCGTCGATCGACTCGACGCGCACGAAGCCGACGTCCGCCGACCAGGGCCGATCCACCGCCGGCGCCGGGCGCACGAGGACCGCCACGCCCCCGGTCCGGGCCGCTTCGATCCGCTCGGCGTCGCGCGCGACCGCGCCCGTGGCCACCGCCACCAGGTCGCCCACCCGCAGCTGCTCGGCCGGCACCCATGCCGCGTGGTCGTCGCGCAGCACCCAGAACGGGTGGTTGCCGGAGGCACCGATCCGCGCGCCACCGGCGCTGATCTCGAGGATCTCCTTGTCGCCCGAGCGGACGACGGCGACCACCGGGGCGGGCACGATCCGGCGGGCGTGCTCGTCGAGCGAGAAGACCGTGTCGCCCGGTGCGAGGTCGACGATGGGGCGCATCCCCGCGGTGGTCCACACCAGGGTGGACGCGCGCAGGCACTCGTACTGCGCGGTGACCCCCGCGAGGAACTTGCGCTCGGCCTCGGGGATGCCGAGGCGCTCGTAGGTGGTCTTCATCTCCTCCGGGAGCAGGTCCCAGTCGGACACCTGCTTCTCGGTGGGCTTGATGTAGTAGTAGATGTCGTCGAAGTCGATGTCGGGCATGTTCCGGGCGAACCAGTCGAGCATCGGCTTGCGCTCGAACCGCTTCAACGCGTTGAGCCGGAACTTCGTCATCCACTCGGGCTCGCTCTTGTGGTGCGAGATGTCGCGGACGACGTCCTCGTTGAGGCCCTTCTTCGGCTTGTAGACGTAGCGCTCGGCATCCGACCAGCCGAGCTTGTACTTGCCGAGGTCGATGCCTTGGACCGCCATGGGCCTGCTCCCGAGGTCGGAGAGATCGGAGAGCCCGGCGGCGGGGGGATCCGCCGGGATTTCCACTACGACGATAGTAACAATCCCCTGCGCCGCCGACAATCGGCGTCGCCGCTCAGCGCACCGAGGCGGACGCGGCCGGACGCGTGGTCGTCGTGGTCGACGTGGTGGAGGTCGTCGTTGATGCGGTGCTCCCGGTGGCGAGGAGCTGCTGGGCCTTCGCCACGAGCTCCTGGGCCTCCTCGACGAGGGCCTGGTAGCGCCCGAGACCGGCACCCGAACGGAGCGCCGCGTCGGCGTCGGCGAACTTCTGCGCCGCCTCGTCGAGCAGGCTCTGGACCGTGCCCGGCTGGCTCGGCACGCTCGGGATCGTGGGCGTGGTCGGGCTCGACGGCGTCGACGGGGTCCCGGTGGCCGGGAACAGCACCGCGAGAGCCTCGTTCACGTTCGCGGCGAGCACCGGGTCGCGACCCTGCGCGTAGACGGCGACGAACTGGTACACGGGGAACCGGGCCGTGCCCTCGTTCTCCACGTAGATCGGCTGGACGTAGACGATCGAGTTCCCCACCGGGATGAGCTGCACGCCGCCCCGGATCAGCGCCGAACCGCGCTGGTCGAGCAGCGTGAACCGCGAGGAGATCGTGGAGTCCTGGTTGATGCGCAGCGCGGCCTGCACCGGACCGTCCACGAACTGCCCCTGGGGCATCACGAACGACTCCATCGTGCCGTAGTTGCGCGGGTCGGACTTCGCCGTGAGGAACGACACCAGCCGCAGCTGCTGGTTGTTCTGCGACACCGGCACGAACGACTGCAGCATGAGGAAGCTCTCCCGGTCGTCGCCGGGGAGCCGGATGAACAGGTAGTACGGGTCCTGGCGCTTCGATGTGGCCGTGATCTCCGGCGCGCGCCCGCTGTTGCTCCGGGTGTCGGACTGCGGCTGCTGGATCACCGAGGTTCCCGAGATCGCCTCGTTCGGGTCGGGCGAGATGAGCCAGCGCTCCGAGCCCTGGAAGAAGCGCCGGGGCTCGACGACGTGGTACTTCGCGTACACGTCGGCCTGGAGCCGGAACAGGTCCTCGGGGTAGCGCAGGTGCTCCCGGAGCCCCTCGGGCATCTCGGAGAAGTCGCTGAACAGCCCCGGGAACGCCTTGCGCCACGCCTGGATGATCGGGTCCCCGTCGTCCACCACGTAGAACTCGACCGTTCCGTCGTACGCGTCGATCGTGGCCTTGACGCTGTTGCGCGCGTAGTTGAGGCGCCCCGTGATCCCGCCGATCCCGTCGACGTACTGCGAGTAGGGGTACTTCGACGACGCGGTGTACGCGTCGAACACCCACTTCGCGCGGCCGTCCACCACGACGACGTACGGGTCGGTGTCGAAGCGCAGGAACGGAGCGAGCTTGGAGACCCGCGTGCGGATCGCGCGGTTCAGCAGGATCCGCGACTCGTCGCGGATCTGGCCCGACACGAGCAGGTTCACGTCGCTGAAGCGCAGCGCGAACGCTGCTCGACGCACGAAGCTCGACAGCTTCACGCCGTCGGCGCCGCGGTAGCGGGTGAGCGAGTCGCGCACTCCCTGGCGCGGATAGTTGAACTCGGGCTGCTTCGCGTTCACGATCACGTAGCCGCCGAGCTGCTCACCGAAGTAGATCTGCGCGCCGCGCGGGGTGACCGCGATGCCCTGGTCGTTGACCGGGATGTCGTTCACGAAGAACGTCGGCTGGCCGTCCACGGTCACGTTGGTGGGCGACGCGATCGCGCCGTAGCCGTGCGTGTACACGATGTGCTCGTTGATCCACGACTGGGTGGGCAACGCATCGCCGTCGATCTCCCGCACCGAGAGGCCCGTCTGCACGATCTCACCGTCGATCGTGTACCGGTCGACGTCGACGTCGTCGACCGTGTAGTAGGTCTGGAACTCCTGGCGCTGCCCGTACACGGCCTCGAGCACGGTCGGATCCCAGAGGCGCGCGTTGTCGATGGTCGTCTTGTTGGCTTCGACCACCGGCGCAGTGAGGTCTTCGGTGTAGTCGAAGTTGCGCGGCTTGATCCCGGACAGCCCGAAGGCGTCGCGCGTGGCCGAGATGTTGCGCGCGATGAACCGCCGCTCCTTGGCGAACTCGTTGGGCTTCACCCGGAACTGCTGGATCAGCGCCGGGTACACGGTGCCCACCACGATCGAGACGAATCCCCACAGGCCGACCGCGATGATCGGCAGCACCCAGCCCCGGCGCCAGATGTTCCAGAGGAACAGCGCGGCGGCCACGACCGAGATGAAGATGAGCAGGTTCAGCGCGGGGAGGTCGGCGTTGACCTGCGTGTACCCGGCGCCGTCGACCGAACCACTCGTGGAGAAGTTCAGCTCGTAGCGCGCGAACCAGTACTCGGCCGTCTTCACGAGCGCCATCACCGCGAGGATCACCGAGAGGTGCGCCTTCACGTGGGGGGTGACGCGCTGCGTCGGGCTCTGGAAGCGGATCCCACCGTTGAGGTAGTAGGCGACCGCCGTCACGAGCAGCACGATCACCAAGCCGGCGAAGAGCCAGTCGATGATGAACCGGATGAACGGCAGCTGGAAGACGTAGAAGCCGACGTCCTTGTGGAATTGCGGGTCGTCGATGCCGAAGTCGACCCGGTTGTTGAACAGGATCCACTCCTGCCACTGGGCGGACACGCCGATGCCGGCGATGAGGGCGAAGAAGACCGCCACCGCCACGCGGATGCGCCCCGTGTAGCGCTCGGTGGCCTGCCGGTAGCGGCTCACCATCTCGTCCTCGGGCGTCATCGGACCGACGCGCAGGCGCGGCGCGAGCCGGTCGGCGATCACGAGGTTGCCCAGCATGATCACGAAGAAGGTGACGGTGAACACCAGCGCGGGCACGATCTTGGCGACGAGCAGCCGCCCCCAGGTGTCGCCCTGGCCGAGCGAGTCGAACCACAGGTAGTCGGTGTAGAAGCCGGCGAGCCCCCGGAGGCTGAAGAGGAGCACGAGCAGGACGACGACGACCGCGATCATCCATCCCCGGACGCGGAAGCGCCGGCGCTCGTACTGGGGGACCCGCATTGCGGGTCAGGCTACCGGCCGGTTCGCGAGCGTCAGCCGTCAGCACCGCCGACCGGCACCACGAGGCACCGGCATCCGGGGTGCGCGGGTGGGCACGACTGTCCGGTCGGGAACGGGCTGCCCTTGGGCGTGGGCTCGAGCGCGTTGTCGTCGGCGTCGGGGCACTGCTCGACCTCGGCGGGCAGCCACCGGCAGCGCGTCCCGTCGGGCGTCGCGTCGAACACCCCGCGGGCGAACGCCCACGCGGCGAGGTCGCCGACGGCTTCGGTCAGCTCACGGGTGCGCCACTCGCGGTAGCGGGCCCCGACGGCGCTCGCGATCGCCCGCTGCCGATCCGCGGCACCGTCGTACGGTCCTTCGTCGATCGCCGCCGCGAGCGCGGCCACGACCCGCTCGCGCAGCCCCCGCGCGACCAGCGCCACGAGCTGCTCCACGAGATCGGGCGGAGCCGCCCGCGTCCGCCCCCCACCGAGCGCCCGGCCCAGCGCGTAGCAGTCGTCGAGCTCGGGCCGGGCGACCTCCACCCACCGGCGCACGTACTCGGCCTCCGCCGGCACCGCGCTCAGGGCGTCGACCTTGCCCTTCTGGCGGCGGATCGCGTCGAGCAGGTCGTTCTGCTCGTCCTGGAGCAGCCGCTTCATGCGGGGCGTGAGCGTGCCGAGCGCGGTGTGGACGGCGGCGTCCCGCCGGCGGCGCAGCCCGGCGTCGTCGAGCGTCGCCGACTCCGCGACGGCGAACACCGGCCAGTGCGGCTCGGGCTCGACCGGCGCGACCTCGACGAGGTCCACCGGGACGATGTAACCACCGGCCGGTTCGACCTCGTGGGCCGAGCGGTCGGCGCCGGGCACCCCCGCGGAGCCCGGCACCCCTCCGGAGCCCGGCGCGCCCGGTCCCGGTGGGGGTTCCACAGCGGGAGCGGGGCCCGCGCCCGCCTCCGGTCCCGACGCCGGATCGCCGAGTCCCGCGGCGGTCGGCGCCGCGTCGGTACCCGACCCCGGCTCGGCACCTTCCGGGGCCGGCCCAGGGGAGTCCGCGTCGACCGCGTCGCGCAGCCGCGCG
>BTUT01000040.1:0-12777 GCA_045862935.1 Acidimicrobiia bacterium | reverse complement strand
GGGGCCCTTGATCACGAGCGCGACTTCGCGGAAGCCCCCCATGTCCGAAGGCTGGCTCGCGAGCACCTCGACCTTCCAGCCGTGACGGCGCGCGTACGCGTCGTACATGCGGAACAGATCTCCGGCCCAGAGGTTGGCCTCCTCACCACCCTCGGCTCCACGGATCTCGACGATGACGTTCCTGCCGTCGTCGGGGTCGCGCGGCACGAGCAGCTCGCGCAGGGCGGCGTCGAGCACGGTGAGCGTGGCCTCCTTCTCGGCGATCTCCGCTCCGAGGAAGTCCCGCATCTCGGGATCGACCTCGCCCTCGAGCAGGTCGCGCGCGACCGCGATGTCGGCCACCGCGGCGAGGTGCGCGCGGTACGCGTCCACGACCGGCTTCAGCTCGGCGTGGCGCCTCCCCGCGTCGCGCGCGGCCGCCTGGTCGCCCGACGCGTACACGTCGGGGAGGCGGGCCTCGAGCTCGTCCAGCTCGCGCGCCAGCTCCGCGAGCTGCTCGAACATGCGCCGAGGGTACCGGCGGGGTGCCGCGGCTCGATCAGGCGAAGATCTTCTGGGCGGTGAAGCCCTTGCCGAGGATCGGCTCGGCGTCGGTGCCGAGCCAGCCCTCGAGCGCGGTCGCGTACATCGACCGGAAGTCCACCGAGACGGGGAGGTTGCCGCGGGAGTCGAGCGTCGCGAGCGACGTCGGCTGGCCGTAGCGGCCTCCCTCGACCCGGGCGCCGATGAAGAGGTGCGCGCTCCCACTTCCGTGGTCGGTTCCGCTGCCGTTCTCCCGCGCGCGGCGCCCGAACTCCGAGAGGGTCATCACGATGACCTTGTCCGCCGCGCCGGCCGCCTCCACGGCACCGAGCAGGTGGTCGATCCCGGCGTCGAGCTCGGCCATCAGCGTCGGGTGGCGCTGCGCCTGGCCCTGGTGGGTGTCGAAGTCACCCAGGTTGGTCAGGTAGACGACCTTGGGTGGACGGGCCGAGGTGACGAGGCGCGCGGCGAGGTCGAAGGACGTGGCGACCGAACTCCCGCCGTAGGCCTGGGCGCTGAGTGCGTCGTCGTCGGTGGCGGACGGGGTCAGCATGCGGCCGAGGTCACGGCGGGCGTCGCCGGTGAGCGCGATCGCCTGGCGCACCTGGCCCAGGAGCGCACTCCGATCGGCGCGGGAGGTGCCGAACCGGGCCCATTCCTCGACGAGGTCGTCGGGTGCGCTGAGCCACGCCGGCGCGCGAGGGCTCAAGCCCGAGGCGTCGCTGATGCTCGTCGCGAACGATCGCTCGCCCACGAGTGCCGGCGACGGGCCAGGGCCGATGACCACGCCCGCCAGGGGATCGTCGAAGCCCACGGTCTCGTCGAGATAGCGCCCGAGCCAGCCCGAGGTCCCCGCCCGGCCCTTCTCGCCCGACCACCAGTTGGCGAGTGACGCGAAGTGCGAGAGGTCACCCTCGGGGTCGCCCACGCCCTCGACGATCGCCACCTGCCCGGCGCGGTACCGCTCGGCGAGCTTCGCGAGGTTGGGGTGCAGTCCCACCGACCCGTCGAGATCGATCGGCGCGTCGATCGCGAGCGTGGGGCGCAGCTGGCGGTACGCCGGATCGGCGTGGGGGACGACGGTGCTGATCGCGTCGTTGCCGCCCGCGAGCTCCACGAACACCACCGTGCGGCCCTTGGCCCCAGCCGCCTTCGCGGAGCCCTTCGCGGCGACCGCGGCACCGGCCGCTGTCACCGGACGCCCCCACACACCCACGACGTGCCCGGCCACCACCGCGCCGGCCATCGCCCCGACGCCGGTCAGGAACCGCCGGCGGCTGTGACCGACCTCGTCGAGCGTGTCGAGCGAGGCGCGCGGCGCCCGCCCCGGCGGAGGCGGGTTGTCGATCGACGGATTCCGGGGTGCGTTCATGTGACCGTGTACTCCGGGGACGCGACCACCAACGCGAGGCGGCGCAGCGGGTCGGGCTCTCGCTTCAGGACCGAGCGGGTGCCCTCGCTCACGGCGGGGAGCGCGAAGCGATCGAGGAGCGCATCGACGGTGGCCGGCACGGCCGGGGCGCTCGGGTACACCGAGAGCAGGTCGAACGTGTGCACCAGCTGGTGGGGCCCGAGCAACGACGACCCCGACGCGAACCCCGCGACGTTGGGCGGGACGAAGGGGATGTAGCTGAGCGAGCGCAAGGCGTCACCCACGCCCCCCGATCGCCGGGGGCCGCGAGGTCCGACCCGGCCCACCGAGACCCCGCTCGGCGGGAAGGCCTGGATCAGACCCACCAGCTTCTCGACCGGTGTGCGGGCCTTGGCCCCCACCGACTCGTCCGCGAGGAACGCCTTCTCCCCCACGATCGCCTCGACGAGCGGCATCACCTCGTACTGCGCGTCGCGGAAGGTCTTGCCGAGGCGCCGGGCGACCTTCTCCGACGGGCTCGTCCCGACGAGCTCCGTGTAGAGCTTGCTCGCGACGCGCGTCGCGGTCGCGTCGTGGTCGAGCAGCACGTCGAGCGCACCGTCCATGTCGAGGTTGGCGGTCGTTCCGAGAAGCGTCTTCGTTCCGGCATCCGCCCGTTGCGGCACGAAGGCCGAGGCCCACGGGGCGACCCCGGCGGTGAACCGCGTGCCACCCAGGCCCGGACGCCCGGGCACGTTGACCACCCACCCGGTGAAGGCCCGGGACGCCTCGATCACGTCCTGCTCGGTGTAGTTGCCCCGCCCGAGGGTGAACAGCTCCATCACCTCGCGCCCGAAGTTCTCGTTGCGCTCACGCGCGGTGTTGGAGACACCGTCGAGGTAGACGAGCATCGCCGGATCGCGACTCACGGCCTTCAGCAAGGTCGCGAAGCTGCCGGTGGCGTGCTGGCGGACGAGCAGGTGCTGCTGCCACATCAGGTACGGGACCCGGACCTTCTGGAGCCCGGTGGCGAAGTGGTCGTGCCAGAACCACACGAGCCGCTCCTCGATGAAGCGGGGGCTCTGCTGCATCTGCCCGATCCACCAACCGATCGGCTCGGCGATCGTGCTCACCTCCCGCGCCGCGTCGTAGTCGGCGGGGGCCGGGAACGCCGGCGGGGCCGCCGCCGGGTCGCTCAGGTCCAGTGCCCGGGCGATCGCCGCGTCGGCGTCCTTCGTCGTGTCGACGAGATCGGGCTGGGGCCCCATCGAGAGTCGCCGGAGCACATGGGCGACCCGCGCTCGCTGCTCGGTCGTCGAGCTCATGGTGTCATTCTCGTCCGTCGACATCAGGGGACTGTGAAGGGCCCCTCATGCCTCCGTGGGTTCTCGGGCCTGGTCGGTGCCGGTGTGGCACCGTGCAGGCCTGCTCTCAGCCGACGAGGCCCTCCATGTCGTGGATCTCCTCACCTCGACCGACTGCGGTCTTGGCGGCGAAGTCGCGCAGCCACTGGTGGAAGTCGTCGCTGCCCGATCGCTCCGCCATGCCCCGGGGGATCGCCGGGAAGGCGTAGTCGTCGGACGGCATCGGCGGGTGGTCGGACGCCGGCTTGCGGGCCATCGCGGCCTCGACCACCCCGTCCATCCGCCGCGCCTTCGCGGCCTCGTGCGCCGCATCCCGCTCCTGGAACTCGGGCAGGATCTCGCGCCCGAACAGCTCGAGCGACTCCATGATGTGCTCGTGGCGAGTGTTGCCTGCCTGGCTGCAGAAGATGACCTGGTCGATGCCGGCCTCCTCGTAGCGCCGCAGGTACTCCCGCACCTGGTCGGGAGTGCCGATCGCGCCCCGCAACCCGAAGAAGCCCCCTTCCGAGTCCTGCACGACCTTCGCTCCGAGCCGGTCGCCGTGCGCACGCGCGGCCTCGACGGCCTCGGGTGAGTAGCCCTTCTCCGCGCGCTGCGCCACGAACTCGTCCCACACGCTCGTGCGCCCGGGGCGGTGCTCCCCGAACACGTAGTAGTGCGCGAGCGAGTAGCCGAAGAAGTTCGCGCCTTCGAGACCACGCGCGAGTGCGACGTCCTCGTCGTCGTGGCACATGAACGTGGTCACGCACGCGAGGTTCGCGTTCACGGCGTCTCCGATCGGGACGCACTCCGCCGCGAGCGTCGCGTAGTAGTCGTCGGCCCAGAACCTCGCCTCCTCGGGGTTGATGAACGCGAACGCGAGCGCGCCGATCCCCTTCTGGGCCGCGAGGTGGATCGTGTCGCGGCGGCTGCACGCGACCCAGACCGGTGGGTGAGGCTTCTGGCGGGGCTTCGGCACCACGTTGCGCGGCGGCATCGTGACGAAGTCGCCGGAGTGCCCGGTGAACGGAGCCTCGGTCATGCACCGGAGCGCGACGCGCGTGCCCTCCTCCCACATCGCGCGCTTCTGGTCGGGATCGAGCATGAAGCCGCCGAGCTCGGCCTCCGACGACGACTCACCGGTCCCGAAGTCGACCCGCCCGTCCGAGACGAGGTCGAGCATCGCGATGCGCTCGGCCACCCGCGCCGGATGGTTGAACCCCGGCGGCGTCTGCACGATCCCGTGACCGATGCGGATGCGCTGGGTCCGGGCCGCGACCGCGGCCAGGAACACCTCGGGCGCGCTCGAGTGGGAGTACTCCTCGAGGAAGTGGTGCTCGACCTCCCACACGTAGTCGATGCCCAGCCGATCGGCGAGCTCGCACTGCTCGAGCGCGTGCTGGATGAGCACGTACTCGGAGTCCTCGGCCCACGGTCGCGGCAACGGATGCTCGTAGAACAGCCCGAACTTCACGGCAACCCCCCCCCTTCGGCGAGGGAGCCTAATCCATGTGCATCGATTGCCGGGCTCACCCCACCGGCCTCGGGGAGCCGGGGACGAAGGAGCCGGCCAACGACTACGAGCTGCAGCAGAACTGGACGTAGATGTAGCTGAGGTTGTCGCCGTCGGCGGCCGTGCTCTTGATCCAGGCGGAGCTGCCGTTGTTCACGAAGTGCCCCGGGCCGCTCACCGGGGGTGAGCCCGACCCGGACGGCAGGGCGTTGAAGTCGTGGAACTCGTAGTTGCCCACCACGGCCCAGTTCGAGGTCGTGATGCCCCCCGAGACGTAGAAGAAGCACCCGGACTGGAGCGTGATCTTCCGGTAGCCGTTGGCGTCGGGAGCGGACACCGAGGGCTGCTTCGTCGAGTACCCGACGTTGTCGGGGTCGGAGCAGGCGTCGGGCGGGTTGCCGGTGCACGCCCAGCGCTTCTGGGGGGTGACGGTGTACCCGCCGCTGGGGCAGGCCGAGTAGCAGCCCCCGGTGGGCAGCAGCTTCGCCCAGTAGAGCACGCAGGGCGACGGCATGGTCGCGAACGCGGCGTTGCTCAGGCTGTCGACGATGACCGGTGCCGTCCACGCCAGCGCGCCGGCCGCCGCGGCGCGCTTGATGAGCGCCCGCCGGGACAGCCCGCCATGGTCTCCCGATTGGATCGTGGTGTCCGCCATACCTTCCCACCTCGCTTCGCTGCCCACGAAGCACTCGGTCGGAGATCGGCCGGTCTCACCACTCACTCACCCCAGTCCCTTGGTGACCGCAACGTGCGGACCGGGGGTCAACGTGTCCAATCCCGCTCTTCACCACGATCCGTGGTGAAGCCCCTACCACTTGTCACTCACCGTAACACCGGCTCCGTCGCCGCTGCAAATGTGCGGAGCGACGGGGATGGGTCAGGCGGTGCCGAGCGCGGGCTCGGTGGGCGTCGAGGAGGGGGCCGGGCGCGCCGCCCGCGCGTCGACCTCGGCGAGCTGCTCGGCGGTGAGCACCGCCCGCAGCGAGGCCACCGCGACCTCCACCTGGTCGAGCGCCGGCTCCTTGGTGGTGAGCTTCTGGAGGGCGAGGCCGGGCTTCATCACGATGCGGACCCACCGCCACTGCATGTGGGCGGCCGCGAACCGGATCACCTCGTATGCGAGGCCCGCGATCACCGGGATCAGGATGATCCGAGAGGCGATGAGCCAGGGCAACGAGGGCCGGCCGACGAACGAGTACACGACGATCGTCGTCGCCATCACCGTGAGGAGGAAGTTCGTGCCGCAGCGGACGTGCTCGGTGGAGAACCGCTGGGCGGACTCCGCGGTGACCTCCACGCCGTTCTCGTACGCGGCGATGGCCTTGTGCTCGGCGCCGTGGTACTGGAAGACGCGCTTGATGTCCTTGATGCAGCCGATCAGGACGATGTAGCCGAGGAAGATCGCGAGCCGGATCCCGCCCTCGAGGAGGTGGAAGGCGAAGCCCTCGACGCCGAAGTAGTCGGCGACCCCCTTGTTCACGAACGCGGGGATGAGGATGAAGATCGCCGTGAAGAGCGCGAGCGCGAACCCCATCGTGATGCCCATCGCCTTGGAGGAGATGCGCTCCTCCTCGGGGATCTGGCGGTCGGCCGACCAGGCCAGCGCCTTGAACCCGAGGGACATCGACTCGCCGAGGCCCATCACGCCGCGCACGAGGGGCACCTTCGCCCAGCGCTCTGCCCAGGTCGGCGCATCGTGGGTGACGACCTCGATGTCGCCCTCCGGCGTGCGCACCGCGACCGCCCACGAGCGGGGGCCGCGCATCATCACGCCCTCCATGACGGCTTGGCCGCCCAGGTAGCGAGGCTGCGCGCCGGCGGGCATGTCGACTACTTCTTCGCCGAGCCCTGCGCCTTGGCGTACCGGCGCTGGAAGCGCTCGACCCGGCCGCCGGTGTCGACCAGCTTCTGCTTGCCGGTGTAGAAGGGGTGGCACTCCGAGCAGAGCTCCACGCGGAGCTCCGAGACCGTCGAGCGGGTCTCGAAGACGTTGCCGCACGAGCAGCGCACGGTGCAGGTGTCGTAGTGGGGGTGCGTGTCGGTCTTCATGATCTCCGCATTCTAGGAGTGCCGGCCGGTGCCGGCTCGACGGGCGCGTGGGTGCGAACCGGTGGGAGCCTCAGGATCCCGGGTTGGGAGCCTTGGCGATCTCGGTGAGGAACTCGTCGTTGGTCTTCGTGCTGCGCAGCTTCTCGATCAGCAGCTCCAGCCCGGCCCCGCCATCGAGCGCGTTGAGCACCCGGCGCAGCTTCCAGACCTGGTTGAGCTGTCCCGGCTTGAAGAGCAGCTCCTCGTGGCGGGTGCTCGACTGCTCGACGTCGATCGCCGGGTAGATCCGGCGCTCGGCGAGGCGACGGTCGAGGCGCAGCTCCATGTTGCCGGTGCCCTTGAACTCCTCGAAGATCACCTCGTCCATCTTCGAGCCGGTCTCGATGAGCGCGGTCGCGATGATCGTGAGCGACCCGCCTTCCTCGAGATTGCGCGCCGCGCCGAAGAACCGCTTGGGCGGGTAGAGCGCGGTGGAGTCGACGCCACCCGAGAGGATCCGTCCCGAGGCCGGTGCCGCCAGGTTGTAGGCCCGGGCGAGGCGGGTGATGCCGTCGAGCACGATCACCACGTCGCGGCCCATCTCGACCAGCCGCTTCGCGCGCTCGATGGCCAGCTCGGCGACCTGGGTGTGCTCCTCGGAGGGCCGGTCGAACGTGCTCGCGACCACCTCGCCGCGCTGCGTGTGGCGGCGCATGTCGGTGACCTCCTCGGGCCGCTCGTCGACGAGCAGCACCAAGAGGTGCACCTCCGGGTGGTTGCGCTCGATCGCGTGCACGATCTGCTTGAGGATGGTGGTCTTGCCCGCCTTCGGTGGCGACACCACGAGCCCGCGCTGGCCCTTCCCGATCGGCGCCAGCAGGTCGACGATCCGCCCGGTGATCTCGAGCGGGTTGTCGCGCAGCTCGAGGTGGAGCTTCTCGTCGGGGAACAGCGGGGTGAGGTCCTCGAAGCGTGGGCGCTGCCGCGCGTCGTCGGTGGGGACCCCGTTCACCGCGTCGACCCGCAACAGCGCCGGGTACTTCTCGTTGGTGGCCTGGGGCCGCGAGTACCCCTCGACGGAATCCCCCTTGCGCAACGCGAACCGGCGAACCTGCGAAGCCGAGACGTAGACATCGCGGGAGCCGGCGAGGTAGCCCGAGGTGCGGAGGAACCCGTAGCCCTCGTCCCGGAGCTCGAGCACCCCCGAGACCTCGACCGGCTCACCGAGCGGCTCTCCGGGGCGCGGCTCTGCGTCATAGGCGCCGCCCTGGCGCCCACGGCCGCGGCCGCGACGACGGCGACGCGCGTTCCCCTCGCCGAAGGACGCGCGCTCGTCGTCGTGGTCGAACGGAACCACCTCCGGGCCTTCCGCAGCGGCCTCGGGCTCGTCGAGCTGGTCTGGGGGCACGGTCGTCGGGGTGGCGGGCAGCTCGGGTTCCTCGGGCGCGTCGGACGCTCCGGGCTCGGGCGCTTCGGGGGCGCGCGCCGCCCGGCGCGGTCGGGGCTGGATCGCCGGTTCGTCCTCGGCCGCCGCCGAGGCTGTGCCGAGGGCATCCTCCTCGGCGGCGAGCGCGGCGAGCGTGCCCGCCTCGGACGTACGGCTCGACCGGACGGTACGGGGCTTGCGGGCCGAGGACGGCTCACCGCCGCCGTTGCCCGCGACCTCCCCACGCCCGGAAGCCGCCGCGAGGATGGCGCTCACGAGGTCGGCCTTGCGCATCCGCGTGGGTGCCTCGACCCCCACCGCGCCCGCGATGGCGTGGAGCTCCTCTCGGTTCTTCGCCTCGAGCATCGAGCGGTCGAGGTCAGTGCTCACGGATCACTCCTGGCTCATCTCGCATTCCGGGCTCATCACTGGAACTCGGGGATCCCTGCGTGGAGGTGCGGCCGAGGCGGAGCCGGCGAGGGCTCCACCGCGCCGGACCGGGAACCGACAGGCTCCCCAGACTGAGAACCTGCGATCGCCACTGCGCAGGACGCGCGTGCCGGCCCAGAGACGGGATCCCGGGTTGCCGCACAGCGGCGGCGAGTCCGAAGATCCTAGCTGTCCCGGCCGCGGTCTCGGCCCACCAGGCGACCCATCAGCTCGTGAGCGATCACGACCGGCCCGTCGGCCACCGCCGGCTCGGTGTACGTGCCTCCGGGACCATCGACGGTCGAGTCGAAGAGCAGGTACGGAACCGGGTCGGACGTGTGGGTCATCCGCGCGCACGGCGTCGCGTGGTCGGGCATCACGAGCAGGCGGTAGGGCTCGCCGTCGAGCGCCTCGACGAGCGGCCCGATGATCTCGGCGTCCCAACGCTCGAGCTGGGCAACCTTCTCGGCGACCGCGTTCTGGTGCCCGGCCTCGTCGGTGGCCTCCACGTGGAGGAGGAAGAACGCGCGGTCGCGCAATGACGCCAGGCACGCGTCGAGCTGCGCGCCGTAGTCGTTGTCGAAGCCCGCGGTCGCGCCCGGCACGTCGACCACCTCGATCCCCGTGAGCACCCCCAGCCCACGCACGAGATCCACCGCCGAGCTCAACCGGCCCTCCACGCCGAACCGGTCGACGAAGCGCGGCATCACCGGAGCCACGCCCTGGCCCCACAACCAGATCTGGGTCGCGACCGAACCGACCTCGCGGGCAGCCTCTCGCACGACGGGCTTCGACGCGTCCATCAAGGCGCGCAGCTTCTCGGCCGCGGGACCGGTGGGCATCACGGCCGGTCGGCCGGTGAGATCGTGGGGCGGCGTGCACTCGGCCTCGGCCCACTCCGCGGGTGCGACGCAGAGGTGCCGGTACTCCACCCCGGGATGGAAGCGAACACCGTCGCGCCCGCCCCCGAGCGAGGCGTCGAGTGCTGCCACGATCGGATGGCTCTGCGCGCTCGTGATGTGACCGGCCGCGAAGTCGACCATCGTGCCCGCGTCGTCGACCGTGACGAGGTTGCACCGGTAGGCCACCTCGTCGGCCGCGAGCGCGACGCCCATCGCGGCGGCCTCGATCGGCGCACGCCCCGTGTGGTACTCCGACGGGTCGTACCCGAGGATCGCCATGTTGCCGACGTCGCTGCCCGGCGGGAGGCCGTCGGGGATCACCGCGGCGCGGCCCACCTCGGCGCGTGCTGCGATGGCTGCGAGGTGCGGCATCGCCGCGACCTCGAGCGGCGTGCGCCCGCCGAGCTCGGCATTGGGCTCATCGGCGCATCCGTCCGGCACGAGCACGACGTACTTCACCGGGACGATGGTACGCGGGACAGGAGGCTCCGGCCCCGACGAACCGGCGCCGTGGCGTGTGCACCGCAGCGTCTGCGCCATAGCCTCTGCGCCGTGACCCGGCCCCCGCGACCCGTACGTCCGGTCGGCGACGCGACCACGACGCCGCGACGGTCGCGCCGCGCCGGGTCCGTCGCTGGGCGCACCGTGTGCTCGCTCGCGGCGTGGTTGCTCGCCGGGTGCTTGCTCGGCGCCGTCCTCCCCCGCCCATCCGGGGCAGCCGAGCGATCCCGGCCGGCGGTCGCGCTCGAGCCGGTCTCCGACGTGACCGAGGCCACCGCCCTCGCGGCCCGGGCCGGTGACCCCGCGCTCTACGTCACGACCCAGCCCGGAGAGGTGCTCGCGATCCGCGACGGGGTCGAGCCGGTCGCCGTCCTCGACCTCACCTCGCGCACCCGGGCCAGCGGCGAGCGCGGGCTGCTCGGCCTGGCCTTCTCACCCGACGGCACCCGGCTCTACGTCCACTACAGCGGCCGGGCGAACGGTGAGACGGTGCTGGAGGAGTACGCGTTCCCCGGCGGGGTGGTCGATCCCAGCACCCGGCGTGTGCTCCTGACCCTCGCCCAGCCCCAGCCGAACCACAACGGCGGGCAGATCGCGTTCGGACCCGACGGCCTCCTGTACCTCGGTCTCGGCGACGGCGGGGGCGGCGGTGATCGCGGCTCCGGCCACGCCGCGGGGGGCAACGGGCAGTCCCTCGACACGCTCCTCGGCAAGATCCTGCGCATCGACCCCCGGCCGTCTGCGGAGCTGCCCTACACCATCCCCGCCGACAACCCCTTCGCCGATGGGCGAGGGCGTCCGGAGATCTACGTCTGGGGCCTGCGCAACCCGTGGCGGTTCTCGTTCGACGCCCGGAACGGCGATCTCTGGGTGGCGGACGTGGGTCAGGACGAGTGGGAAGAGGTCACCCGCCTCCGCGCCCGAGAGATCGCGGGGTCGAACCTCGGATGGAACCTCTACGAGGGCACACGGCCGTTCCGCGGCGGTGACGGTGCCGACGCCGAGCTGGTGATGCCGCAGATCGAGACCAGCCACGCGGACGGCAACTGCTCGATCACCGGCGGCTACGTGTACCGGGGTACGAAGGTCCGGTCGCTGCGGGGCTGGTACCTCTACTCCGACTACTGCAACGGCGCGATCAAGGCCGCCAAGGTCGACGGGAGCGGGAACGCCCGGCAGCGAGACCTCGGCCTCGAGCTGCCCTCGGTGTCGTCCTTCGGTCAGGACACCGGCGGTGAGCTGTACGTGCTCTCGCAGGAGCGCGGCGTGTTCCGCGTCGTCGCCCGCTGAGGATCACCACCGAAGGCCCCTGCATGGACTCACGGGGTCGTCTCGGGAGACGGCGCTGCGGCGGCGCCGTCGGCATCCTCGGCCGCGATCCGTGCGGCGATGTCGGCGCGCAGCTCGCCCTTGGCGATCTTGCCGCCCGAGGCCCTCGGGAGCGCGTCGAGCACCACCAGCCGCTCGGGCCAGAGCTCCTTGCCCACCCCGCGCGCGGCGAGGTGCGCGCGGAGGCCGGCGAGCTCGGGCACCACGTGGTCGGGGCGCACCTCGACGTAGACGCACACGCGCTCGCCGAACACCGGGTCCGGCATCGCGACCGCTGCCGCGAGCGCGACCGCCGGGTGGGTGGACACCTCGTCCTCGACCTGTGCGGCGCTGATGTTCTTGCCCCCGCGGATCACGAAGTCGGACACGCGACCGGCGACGGTGAGGTAGCCGTCGGCGTCGATCGTGCACGAGTCACCCGTGAGCATCCACCCATCCGCGGTGTACAGACGCGCGTTGGCGTCGGGATCCTCGTAGTAGCCGAGGCAGTTGACCGCACCCTTGCACGCGGCGATGCCCGGTCCACCGGACGCCGTCACGTCGTTCCCGTCGTGGTCGAAGAGCCTGACCTGCATCTCCGGGATCACGCGACCGGCCGTACGGAGGCGGTGCTCGCGGTCGTCGTCCAGGGTCGTCCGGCTCAGTGCGCCGGTCTCGTTGGACCCGTAGAACTGCAGCACCGTGCACCCGGTCCGGTCCTCGAACTCCGCCGCGCGCTGGTAGGGCACCATCTCTCCCCCGGTGAACACGACGCGCAGGCTCGCGGCGTCGTTCCCGCCGGACGCCGCGGCGTCGAGGAGCATCACGAGCTGGGTGGAGACCGCGGCCAGCACGGTGACGTGCTCCCGCTCGATCAAGCGCAGCGCGAGGGCCGGGTCGAACCGCTCCATCACGACCGTGGGCGCGCCGAGCAGCGTCGGGGTGACGTGCGCAGTCCAGATGCCGAAGCCGAACGGCGCGGGGAGCACGCTCATGAACACGTCGGCAGCGGTGAGCGCACCGGCCGCGACCGCGAGCTCGTGGAACGCGAGCCATCGCCGCTGGTCGTGCATCACGCACTTCGGGAGGCCGGTGGTCCCCGAGGTGGAGTTCAGCAGCCAGAGCTCGCCCGCACCGAGCGCGTCGGTGGCCCCGGTCCCGCCCGTCGTCGCGGGCCCGCCGATGATGCGTTCCTGATGCACGTATGCGCGGCGGTGGGACGCACGTGGGGTGAGGAAGGGGAGGTCGAGGCGTGCGGCGAGATCCGCGCGGTCGGGGGTGGTGACGAGGAGCCGCGCACCTGTGGTGCGCACGAGGTGGTCCACCTCGCGGTCGCCCGCGCGCGCGCCGATGCCGGCGATCACCATGCCTGCCCGCTCGACACCGAGGAACGCGGCGTGCACGCTCGGGCCGTCGGGGAGCAGCACCCCGACGCGGGCCCCGCGCGCGAGCCC
>BTUT01000039.1:0-12863 GCA_045862935.1 Acidimicrobiia bacterium | reverse complement strand
GGTGGTCGCGCGCCACGAGGTGAGGTCGAAGGCGGCGTGCATCGCGTCGAGGACGAGCTGCGCGACCTGGTCGCCGCCGGCGCGGCTGAAGTGGACGCCGTCGGGGGTGCGCACCTGCACGCCGTCGATGAAGTCCGCGTAGCCGCCGTCGGGTCCCCGGTACCGGTCGTAGATGTCGATGTAGTGGACGCGGCCGGGGCGCTTGAGGGCCTCGTCCCGGTAGATGTCGTTGATGATCCGGTATCGGGTCTCCGAGCGCTCCTCGTTGCGCATGATCGGCGCGCCCATGACGAACAGCACGCGCTCCCCGCTCGCGGTGACGAGGTCCATGATCCCGCCGACGCGTCGCCGGTACTCCGTGATCCACTCGGGGCTCCCGAACGGCCCCACGCCACCCTCGCCCGTGAGGGTCTGGTCGTCGTTCGACCCGAGGGTGAGCACCATGGCGTCGGGCTGGTCCTCGGTGATCACCTGCTGGAGGCGATCCGACCAGTTGAAGACCTCGGGGCGCGCGAGCCCGGTCGCGACGTGACCGTCGACCGTGCCGCCCACGAGGTCGATGACCTCCGTTCCCGGAGCGAGGTTGGCGAACGACTGACCGGGAACGATCGACAGCGAGTCGCCCCCGATCCACACGAGCAGCCGGTCGGTCGGTGAGAACGCGCGCTTCTTCACCCGCTTCGGGAGCGTGGTCGGCGGGCTCGTCCCTCCCGGTTCGGGGCTGGGCGACGTGGTCTCGGTCGTGACGCTCGGACCGGGGAGTGACGCGTTGATGTCGTCGTCGCCGCTGCGGCCCGCGATCGCCTGGATCGCCTTCCGGGGCTGGTCCAGGCGCAGGCCGTGGCTCAGGTCGTAGAGCGGTTCGGCGAAGACCCGCGCCACGTCGCGTCGGGTGCCCACCGGTTGGCTGTTCGCCGTCTTGCGGATTCCCGCGGCATTGAGCAGGCCGCCGACGATCGCCGCCACGATCATGACGACGAGGACCTCGTCGACGTGGAGGAGTCGGCGGCGCGGCATGCGTCGGTCGGGGTGGGAGCGCATCCCGCGAGGTGTCGGTGGGGAGGGTGGGCGCGACATGTCAGAACCGGAAGTAGATGAACGGGGCCACGCCGCGGGGGCCGAGAGTGTTGATGAAGAGCAGCGCGACGCCGATGACCGCGCCCATCGCGACGGGGGACAGCGCCGCGAAGCGGGCGACGATCCGCGCGGTGAACAGCCGGGGTACGAACTGGCCCCCGATCCCGATCGCGATGGCGAGCAGCACCCCGAACGTCACGAGCGGCGCGGCGGCGAACCAGTTCGTGGGATCGAGCATCTGGAGCAGGTAGTCGATGGCCTGCGAGAACGACTCCGCACGGAAGAAGATCCACGCCAGGCACACGACGTTGAACGTGACGATTCGTTGACCCCAACGGCGCGCGGTCGTGTCGGGTGGGTCGGGCAGGCCGCGCGCGGCGCGCGTCGATCGCCGCCAGTGCTCGATCGAGAGGACGCCGCCGTGGATCGCACCCCACACCACGAACGTCCACGCGGCGCCGTGCCAGAGGCCGCCGATCACGAAGGTGAGCATGAGGTTGCGGTAGGTGGCGCGGTTGCCGTGCCGGTTCCCGCCGAGTGGGATGTAGAGGTAGTCGCGCAGCCAGCGAGACAAGGTCATGTGCCAGCGACGCCAGAAGTCCTGGAGCGACGTGGCCGTGTACGGGCTGTCGAAGTTCAGCGGGAAGCGGAAGCCGAGGAGCAGCGCGAGACCGATGGCCATGTCGGTGTAGCCGCTGAAGTCGGCGTAGATCTGCACGGCGTAGCCGTACAGACCCACGAGCAGCTCGAGTGAGGAGTGCCGACCGGGCGACGCGAAGACCTGGTCGACGATCTCGGTCGCGAGGTAGTTCGCGATCACGACCTTCTTGAACAGCCCGACGAAGATCAGGAACAGCGCGCGACCCGCATCGATCCGGTGGGGATCCTTGGGCTCGTCGATCTGGGGCATGAACTCCGCGCCGCGCACGATCGGACCCGCGACGACGTGCGGGAAGAACGAGAGGTACGTCGCGAAGTTGAGGAGGCTGCCCGGCTCGAAGTCACGGCGGTAGACGTCGATGACGTAGCTGAGTGCCTGGAACGTGAAGAACGAGATCCCGACGGGGAGTGCCACGTTGACGAGGCGGTTGCCGGCGTCGAGCCCGAACGCGCCGAGGATGTCGCTCGACGACCGCAGGAAGAAGTCGGCGTACTTGAACACGCCGAGCAGACCGACGTTGAAGATGATCGCGACGACGAGGAGCGCGCGCCGGGCCGACTCACCCGCCCGGGCGTGGATGGCCGCCGCGAGCACCTGGTTGACGATCGTCGACGCCGCGAGCAGGAGGCAGAAGCGCCAGTTCCAGTAGCCGTAGAAGAAGTAGCTGGCGGCGAGCATGAACAGCTTCCAGCGATGCCGCGTGGGCATGAGGAGCCAGCTCGCCGGGAAGACGACGAAGAAGAAGAGCGCAAAGGTGATGGTGGGGAAGAGCATCCGTACGCCCGTAGGGATTCGGACAGGATGGACATCTTCCCATCCGGGTCGTCAGCGGCAGCGGACATTGCGGTGTCGCGTGGTCGCGCGGCCCTCGGCATCGACCACGCGCGGCTCGGTGGGGCGCGGCGCGGTGGGGCGCGGCTCAGCGGATGCGGTAGACGACGGAGACGGTCACGCTGAGCTCCTCGGACCCGGGCGAGATGGCCACCGTCGCCGATCGCTCGCCGGCGTCGCCGAGCGCGTCCATCACCGGCCCGTCGTCGCGGCTGGACTCGGTGATCGTGAGCACCTCGCCGAGCTCCACGCCGGCGGCGGCCGCGAGCTGCTCGGCCTGGCTCCGGGCCCGCTTCACGGCCTCGGCGCGCGCCTGGGCGACGAGGTCACTCGCGTCGTCGAAGTCGAACGACACGCCCTGCACCACCACGTCGTCGCCCCCGGCCTCGGCGGCCCGGTCGATCAGGTCGCCGGCGCTCCCGAGGTCGCGCAGCTGCACGCTGAGGAGGTTGCTCACCTGGTACCCGGTCACCTCGCTCGACCGGTCGTCGTACACGGGGCCGATGGAGAGGTTGGAGGTCTGGATGTCCCGCTTGTCGACGTCGCCGTCGCGCAGGACCTCCATCACCTTGGCCGACGCCTGGTTGTTGCGCCCGAGGGCCTCGCCGACCGTGCGGCCGCGACTGGTCACGCCGAGCCGGGTGGTCAACACGTCGGGTACGCCCCGGACGCGGGCTGTCCCGGTCGCCACCACGGTGCGTTCCGACTCGGTGGGTGCGGTGTCGGTCGCTGCGCGGCGCGTTCGGCCGGATCCGGCGGCCGCGGGGAGCGCGGTGGCGACGACGAGGGCGACGGCGATGGCCATCGCGATGGCGACCGCGGCCGTGCGGGCGGGAGCGCGGCGGATGTGGCGAGCAGAGCGGTTCGTCATCGTGACCTCCTGGGATGGGAGGTCAGACGATCGGTGCGTCGTCGCGGTTCCCGTCGGCGCTCGTCTCGTCGGGGTTCGTCGACGCTCGTCGCGGCGCGAGCCGAGCTCGGTGCGGTCGCGACTCGGCCCGGCGCGTCGCGGGCGCCGGAGCGGGGTCCGCCCCTGGGGGCCTAGCGGCGACCCGCGTTGGGTCGACGGCCGTGGTTCGCCTTCTTGCGGCGGGCGTTCAGCTTGCGCTTCTTCGTCTTCTTCGACACCTGGGCTCCCGGGGCTCGGCGGTCCGGCGGCGTTGCCCGGTGGCGGGCCGCGGCGGGCTGGCCGTCCAGGGTAGGGCCTGGCGCGCGCTCGCGCCGAGGCGAGCCGCGCGCGGTCGCGGTCCTCAGGCCGGTGGGGTCGGGACCTCGCCGTAGGTCCACACCGTCTTCTCGACGCGCTCGGCGATCCGCCACCCGTCGGGGGTCCGCAGCAGGCGATCGTGGTACTCCCCGCCGACGAAGAACGTCGAGCCGTCGGCCATGACCATCGGGTTGAAGAACACCGAGACCGCGCGGGCCTGGTCGCCCTCGAGGGTGACGTTGCGGTTGCCGACGAGGTGCTGGTAGGCGGGGAAGTGGGGGAGGACGTCCGCGAGCCACGCCTTCACCGCGGGGAACGCGCCGTCGATCCCGCCCGCGCTCGTGTAGTCGACGAAGGCGTCGGGGGTGAACACGTCGTCGAGCAGGTCGAACTGCTGCGTGTCGATCGCCGTGGCGTAGCGGGTGAGCAGGTCGTCGATCTCGATGCGGTCGGCGATCTGCTCCACGGTGGGTCGGGCCATCTCGTCCCCTGTCGTCGGCGGGCGGTGAGGGGCGGAGTCTGACACGTCGCTACTGTCGGCGCGATGGAGCACCTGGGGCTCGTCGGCCTCTCCGATTCCGGCCATGCGGGCCTCTTCCGAGCCCTCACGGGCCTCGACGTCGACCTCGCGTCGGAGCGGGTGCTGGGCGTCGTGAGCCTCCCCGATCAGCGCCTCGACCGTCTCGCCGAGATGTCGACGTCGAAGAAGACGGTGTACGCGACCTTTCAGATCGCATACCTTCCGGGGCTCTCGACCGAGGCCGGCAAGGGGCTCGGCAGCCGGCTGCTCGGCTCGTTGCGCGATTGCGACGCGCTGATGCTCGTCGTGCGGGCGGCCGACGGCAACGACCCGGCTCGGGACCTGCGCGCGCTCGAGGACGAGCTGGTGCTCGCCGACCTCGGATCGGTGGAGCAGCGCCTCGACAAGCAGCGACGCGCGGCACGAGGCGACCGGAGCCTCGAGTCCGAGGTCGCGGCGCTCGAGCGGGCGGAGTCGATCCTGTCGGACGGCGAGCCGGTGTACCGCTCCGACCTCACCGCCGACGAGCGTGCGCTGCTCGGGCCCGTGTTCCTCCTCACCAACAAGCCCGCGTTGGTGGTGGTGAACATCGCCGTCGACCAGCTCGACGCGGCCGACGCGCCGGCCGCGCCCTTCGGGGCCGACGCGCTCGCGGTGTGCGTCGAGCTGGAGGGTGACCCCGACGTGGTCGCGGCCGAGGGTTCGGAGCGCGCCGTGCTCCTCGCGGAGCTCGGCGTGGCGGAGAGCGTGGTGCCCCGCCTCGCGCGCGCCGCGCTGAGTCTGCTCGGGCGGCGTACGTTCCTCACCACCGGCGAGAAGGAGTCGCGGGCCTGGACGTTCCGGGCGGGCGCCGCGGCGCCCGAGTGCGCCGGCGTCATCCATTCCGATCTCCAACGCGGCTTCATCCGCGCCGAGGTCATCGACTGGCAGGAGCTGCTGGAGATCGGGTCGTGGGCCAGGGCGAAGGAGGCCGGCCGGATCCGGGTCGAGGGCAAGGACTACCTCGTGAGCGACGGTGACGTGATGGAGATCCGCTTCAACGTGTGAGCGGGTGGTCCACGGGTCGGCGCGCGACGGCGGTCGGCGCCGGGACCGCGAGCCGGCGGGGCGGGCCGGGACGGGTCACGGGTGGCGCGTGCGTTCGTCCGGTCCGCCCGTGACGGCCCGCCCGAGCGCACGCACCGTGCACGTGTGCCCACCTTCCCGATTCGCACCGTCCCGAGCGTGGTGCACCGCGCCCCGGCCGCGCGGTCGAGCCGGTGGGGGCGCGTGAACGCCGTTCCCGGGGTGCCCGCGGTGCCCGGGGTCCCGGTCGAGGTCGCGTCGACGCGGACGGCCCGGCGCCGGGGGCTGCTCGGACGCGAGGGGATCGAAGGGCTGTTGGTGCTCACGCCGTGCCGTCAGGTGCACACCTTCGGGATGCGGTTCCCGATCGAGGTCGCGTTCGTGGACCGCGACGGGCTGGTGCTGCGGGTCACCACGATGCCGCCGGGTCGGGTGTCGCGTCCGGTGCTGCGGAGTCGGTACGTCCTGGAAGGTCGGGCGGGCGCGTTCGTGGGCTGGGGCATCGCGCGCGGCCGGACGCTCGTGATGCGCGACCATGCACCTGTGCAGGGGGATGGTGGTGGGGACCCGGGTGTGGCTGAGCCGTGCCGGTGAACGGGTCGACGAGGCGTGCCGTGAGGGTGCAGACATGCGTGCCGGTGAGGCGTGCCGGTGAGCCGTGAGGGAGCGCTCGTGCTCGTGGCGACGCCGATCGGCAACCTCGGCGACCTCGCGCCGCGGGCGGTGGAGGTGCTGCGGACCGCCGACGTCATCGCCGCCGAGGACACCCGGCGCACGCGCGCGCTCTTGACCCACGCGGACGTGCCGGGCGGTCGGCGCCTGATCGCCCTGCACGAGCACAACGAGCGGGCCCGGGCAGCCGATCTCGTCGAGCGGATCCGCCGAGGCGACCGGGTCGCGTTCGTGTGCGACGCGGGGATGCCCGGGATCTCGGATCCGGGCGAGCGGCTCGTGCGGGTGTGCGCCGAGGCGGGGCTGCGGGTGGAGGTGGTCCCGGGGCCGAGCGCGGCCCTCGCGGCGCTCGTGGTCTCGGGGCTCCCGACGGCGCGGTTCGTGATGGAGGGGTTCCTGCCCCGGTCGGGGAGGGAGCGAACGGAGCGCCTCGAGCAGGTGGCGGCCGAACGGCGCACGACGGTGCTGTTCGAGGCGCCGAACCGGGTTGGGGCGACGCTGGCCGACCTCGCCCGGGCCTGCGGCGGGGACCGGCGCGTGGCGATCGCCCGTGAGCTGACGAAGCGGTTCGAGGACGTGTGGCGGGGCACGCTCGCCGAGGCGGTCGAGCACGTCGCCGCGCACGAGCCCCGCGGCGAGCACGTCGTGGTGCTCGGGCCCGCGCCGCCGGCCGACGCTCCCGACGACCAGACCGTCGGGGACGCGGTCCGCGCCCGGCTCGCGTCGGGTGCGTCGGTGCGCGACGCTGCGACCGAGGTCGCCTCGGAGCTCGGCATCCCCCGCCGCCGCGCCTACGACATCGCGAACGCCCTCCGCCGCCCCTGACCCCCAGATGCGTCCCACAGCCGCGCGTACGTGCTCCTGGGACGCATCTCGGCTTCCACGGCGGTGGAACCGGGGCGGTGACGTGAGGGCGCGTAGGTATGGTGGGCCGGTGGCCACGCCGTTCTACGTGACGACGCCGATCTACTACGTCAACGACGTCCCGCACATCGGCCACGCGTACACGACGGTCGCCGCCGACGTGCTGGCGCGGTGGCGTCGTCTCTGGGGTGACGACGTGGTGTTCCTCACCGGCACCGACGAGCACGGCCTGAAGGTCCAGCGGGCGGCCGAGGAACGGGGCGTGAGCCCCCAGCAGTGGGCCGACGAGACGAGTGAGCGGTTCCGCGACGCCTGGCGCCTGCTCGACATCACGAACACCGACTTCATCCGCACGACCGAGCCGCGCCACTACGGGGCCGTGGCGCAGTTCCTGCAGCGCGTGTACGACAGCGGGCACATCGAGCTCGACACCTACGAGGGCCTGTACTGCGTGCACTGCGAGGCCTATTACGCCGAGGACGAGCTCGTGGGCGGGAACTGCCCGATCCACGACCGGCCGGTCGACCACGTCACCGAGGAGAACTACTTCTTCCGGCTGTCACGCTTCACCGACGCGCTGCTCGACCACTATGCCGCCCACCCCGAGGCCGTCCAGCCCGAGAGCCGGCGCAACGAGGTGCTGGGCTTCATCAAGCAGGGCCTGCGCGACTTCTCGATGAGCCGGACGTCGATCGCGTGGGGCATCCCGTTGCCCTGGGACCCGAGCCACGTCACCTACGTCTGGTTCGACGCGCTGTTCAACTACTGCACGGCGGTGGGCTACGGCGCCGATCGCGAGCGCTTCGACCGGTACTGGCCCGCCGACTACCACCTGGTGGGCAAGGACATCCTCCGGTTCCACGCGGTGTTCTGGCCGGCGATGCTCATGGCCGCTGGCGAGGCGCCGCCGAAGTGCGTGTTCGCGCACGGCTTCCTGCTCGTGGGCGGCGAGAAGATGAGCAAGACCCGGCTGAACCAGATCGCGCCTGCGGATCTCGTGGCCGACTTCGGCAGCGACGGGTTCCGCTACCACTTCCTCGCAGACCAGCGCTTCGGTCCGGACGGCGACTTCTCGTACGAGGCCATGGTCGCTCGCTACAACGCCGACCTCGCGAACAACTTCGGCAACCTCGCGAGCCGCGTCCTCAACATGGCGGTCGGCTACTGCGACGGGGTCGTGCCCGTGGTGCGGGCCGACGGGCCGCTCGCCGGCGCATCGCGCCACGCGTTCGACGAGTGCACCCGTGCGTTCGATCGGCTCGACTTCGCTGCGGGGCTCGGCGCCGTGTGGGAGCTCATCCGGGCGACGAACGCCTACATCGAGGACCGAGAGCCGTGGAAGCTCCACAAGGCCGGAGACGTGGCCGCGGTGCACGCGGTCCTGGGGGACTGCCTGGAGGCGCTGCGGCTCGTCGCCCTGCTGGCGTCGCCGGCGATCCCGCGTGCGTGTGCCGAGCTGTGGCACCGCCTCGGCCTCCCGGGGAGCCCAGCCGACAGCCGCCTCCCCGGCGCGGCCGCCTGGGGCCTCCTGCCTCCCGGGTCCGCGCTCGAGAAGGGCACCCCGCTCTTCCCCCGCCTGTGACGGTTTGGACGATTACCGGTGCCATGACCCCGACAACGGTCCAAACAGGGGGGTGGGTGGACGCGCACTGCCATCCGCAGATGTGTAGCGGGGGTGCGGACGCGGCAATCGAGCGGGCGCGAGCGGCCGGGGTGGTCGCAATGGTCGTGGTGGGCACGGACCTCGCGTCGTCACGCGAGGCGGTCGAGCTCGCCGAGCGCCATGACGACGTGCACGCCACCGTCGGCCTGCACCCCCACGATGCCTCCCGCCTGGGCGACGAGTGGGATGCGTTGACGGCGCTCGCGGCTCACCCCGCGGTGGTGGCGATCGGTGAAGCGGGCTTCGACTTCCACTACCGGCATTCGCCCCCGGACGCGCAGGACGCGGCGTTCCGCGCCCAGATCCGCCTCGCGCACGAGCTCGACCGCCCACTCGTCATCCACTCGCGTGAGGCGTGGGACGAGACGTTCCGCGTGCTCTCCGAGGAGCGGGTCCCGCGCCGCACGGTGTTCCACTGCTTCACCGGCGGACCCCGCGAGGCCGACCTCGCGCTCGAGCTCGGGGCCGCGCTGTCGTTCAGCGGGATCGTGTCGTTCAAGTCGGCCGACGACGTGCGGGCCGCGGCGCTCCGTTGCCCGGCCGACCGGCTCCTCGTCGAGACCGACGCGCCCTACCTCGCCCCCGTTCCCCACCGGGGTCGCGAGAACGAGCCCGCGTACGTGGGCGCGGTGGGCGCGGCCGTTGCCGACGCCGTCGACCGGGAGGTCCCGCAGGTGGCGGCCGAGACCCGGGCTGCAACGGCCCGCTGGCTCGGTGTCGGCTCCACCGGCGACTGATGCGAACGGACCGCCGACACACCCGTGCGCTACGGTGCGGTGGGCGAAGGCGAGGCGGAGGACCCGATCATCGATCCTGAGGAGCCGCAGGCGCGGCGCGGCCAAGGGCACGGCCACCCTCGCCGGGCACGACGTGCGAGCCGTGCGCACCTGCGTGCCGCAGTGCGGCCGAGTCCCGCGCGTGCCGAGCCGCACGACTCCGCGACCTGGCTGCCGCTGCCCGAGGTCGAGGACCTCCCCGAGCTCGACGGCCTGATCGCCACCACCACGGGCGCGCCCGACCCGCGGTCGACTCCGCCCACCGACCGCACGCCACCGCCGTCTCCCGCCCGGGCCCGCCCGCACGACGCTCGGTCGTGGCTGCCGCTGCCCATCCCCGACGAGCTGCCGAGCATCGAAGAGATGCTCACCCGCTCGCCGTGGGTCGCCAAGCCCTCTCCGGCTCGGGCGGAGCCCCACGACGCCGCCGCGTGGCTGCCCCTCCCCGACGTGCACGCGCTCCCGGAGGCCGAAGCCCGACCGGCTTCGACACCGGCTTCGACACCGGCTTCGACACCGGCTTCGACATCACCTCCCGCGCGAACTCCGGCGAGCGCGCCCGCGCCGCCCGCGTCGGCCTCGGTGTCGGCGCAGCGGCGCATCGTACGGCCGCGCACCGTCCTCGTGGCCTTGCTCCTGGCGGCCACGCTCGTCGCCGGCGCGCTCGGGGTGCGCCGGCTCGCCGACGCCGGGAGCACGGTCGAGCTGCGGGTGGACGGTCGCCGCAGCACGGTCGACTCCGGTGTGAGCACGGTCGGGCAGCTGCTCCGCGCGCAGCAGGTGCGCCTGGATCCGTTCGACCGCGTCGTGCCTCCCCGCGCGACCGAGCTGCGCGACGGCCTCACGGTGACCGTCCTGCGGGCGTTCCCGGTCACGCGTGACCTCGACGGTGAGGTCCAGACCGTCTACACCACGTACGCATCGCCGACCGACTACCTGCGCCGCGATCTGCGCGCCGGTGACCGGTTGGTGATCCGCAGCGCACCCCAGCGCCTCCAGGCCGCTTCGACGATCATCCTGCGCACGCCGCACTCGGGGAACCTGCTCGTCGACGGTGAGACGGTCGCCTACGACATCCCCGCGCTCGACGTCGACGAGCTGCTCGCGCAGTACAGCGTCGAGCTCGGACCGGAGGACTACGTGCTGGCCGCCGGCTCGGGGAAGGCCGTCGGTGAGGACGAGCGCCTCGTCGACGGCGAGGAGTACTCCGTCGTGCGCGTCGGTCGCGAGCTCGTGACCGAGGCCGAGCCGTACTCCGTTCCCGACGAACGTCGACCCGACCCCAACCTGATGGTCGGGGAGACCCGCATCGAGCCGGGGGCGACGGGCTCCATGAGCGTGACCTCCGAGATCACGCGGCGCAACGGCGTCGAGGTCGCGCGCAAGACCGTGTCGCGGGTCCCCACGGTCGTCGCCCGCCCGACCATCACCCACTTCGGCACCAAGGCCGACCCGATGTGGGACAGGATCGCGGAGTGCGAGACCGGCGGGAACTGGGGCATGCAGGGCCCGATGTTCTCGGGGGGCCTCGGCTTCTACAACGGGACGTGGGACGCGTTCGGAGGTCGCGACTTCGCGACGAACGCGGGCCTGGCCACCCGCGAGCAGCAGATCATCGTCGCGGAGCGTCTCCGGACCACGGTCGGGATCGGGGGCTGGGGTTGCGCCCGGACCCTCGGCCTCGTTCGCTGATCCCGCACGCCGATCCGGGTAGCGTCTCGCCGCCATGCAACCCTTGACCCCGGGAGCCGTCCGCGATCTGCTCGCGGCCCACGGGTGTCGACCCAGCCGGGCCCTCGGCCAGCACTTCCTGGCCGACCCCAACCTCGCTCGCAAGATCGTGCGGCTCGCCGAGATCGTGCCCGGTGAGCGTGTCGTGGAGATCGGTCCCGGCGTCGGCTCGCTGACGGTCGCGCTCGCGGAGGCCGGCGCGCAGGTGGTGGCGATCGAGCTCGACCGGCATCTCCTCCCGATCCTGCACGAGGTCGTGGGTGGAGCGACCGAGGTCGACGTCGTGGAAGGCGACGGCCTCACCGCGGATCTCCGCGCGCTCACCACCGACCAGCACTGGGTCTGCGTCTCGAACCTCCCCTACAACCTGGCGACACCGATGGTCGTGCGGCTCCTCGAGGAGTTCCCGGAGATGACCCGGGCGCTCGTGATGGTGCAGCGCGAGGTCGGCGAGCGACTCGTGGCCGGGCCCGGGACCAAGGCGTACGGGGCGGTGTCGGTGAAGGTGGCCTACTTCGCCGAGGCGCGCATCGTCGGGACCGTGGCGGCCACGGTGTTCGTGCCTCCTCCGAAGGTGGCTTCGGCGCTCGTGCGGCTCGATCGCCGGGCCGCTCCCCCGGTCGAGGTGCCGTCGCCCGAAGCGCTCTTCGCACTCGTGCGCACCGGCTTCGGCCAGCGGCGCAAGACGCTGCGCCGAGCGCTCGAGCCCGCGCTCGGTGAGCGCACGGTCGCGGTGCTCACCGCCGCCGGCGTCGATGCGGGGTCGCGGGCGGAGGCGCTGAGCCTGGCCGACTGGGCCCGTGTGTGCCGGGAGGCGGCGTGAACCGCCTCTCGCGGGTGCGGGCCACCGCGTACCCCAAGCTGACCCTCGCGCTGCGTGTCCTCGGTCTGCGGTCCGACGGGTACCACGAGATCGAGGCGCTCACCATCTCGATCGGCCAGCCGAGCGACGTGGTCGAGGTCACCGCCGTCCCGCACCCGGGCGGGGTCTCCTTCACCGTCGAGGGTGAGACGGAGCACGTGCCGTCGGGCCTGGACAACCTGGCGGCGCGTGCCGCCGAGGACGTGATGCTGCGCGCCGGACGTTCCGGGCACGGGGTACGCATGGTGCTGCGCAAGCGCATCCCGGCCGGGGCCGGGCTGGGCGGCGGCTCGGCCGATGCGGCGGCGACCCTGGTGGCGGTCCGCACGCTGCTCGAGCTCGACCTGTCCGACGACGACCTGCTCGACATCGCCGCGGGCCTCGGGTCCGATGTCCCGTTCTGCGTCCGGGGCGGCGCGGCCTGGATGCGGGGCCGGGGCGAGGTCCTCGACCCCGTGGCGCTTCGGCCCGGGTTGGGCTTCCTCGTGGCGATCCCGCCGTTTCGCCTCGCGACCCCGACCGTCTACGCCGCATGGGACGAGCTGGGCGGTCCCCAGGCGGAGCGGTCGGTGACCCCTCAAGGTCCGGTGGGTCGCCTCGTGGACGCGCTCGTGAACGACCTCGAGCCGGCCGCGGAGGCGGTGGAGCCCCACCTCGTCGAGTTCCGCGAAGCGCTCGAGCGCGCCGCGGGCCGGCCCGCGATCCTCGCGGGGAGCGGTTCGGCCTACGTGGTGCCGCTCGAGCGGGGCGTTGATCCGGCGGTGCTGGCCGAGGGCATCGGCCGGCGCCTGCGCGTCCCGGTGGCCGGCGCGCGCAGCACCGCAGTGGGAGTGCGGATCGGCAGCTGAGCGGGGCGGTCGTGTGCCGCGCGGGCTACTTGCCCTGCTGGCGACGCTGCCAGCGGGTCTTCTTCAGCAGCTTCTTGTGCTTCTTC
>BTUT01000038.1:0-12896 GCA_045862935.1 Acidimicrobiia bacterium | reverse complement strand
CGTGAAGGGGTCGATGGCGCTCGTCGACACCGCGCGGGCCACCCAGCTCTACGCCGCGATGGGCCCGGGGACCGAGATCTCCGGGGGGTCGGCCGCGAACACGATGGTCGGCCTCGCGTCGTTCGGCGGGCGCGCGGCGTTCGTCGGCCGTGTCGCCGACGACCAGCTGGGCTCGGTGTTCGCGCACGACATCCGCGCCGCGGGCGTGCGCTTCGTGAGCCCGCCCGCGTCCGACGGCGCGCCCAGCGGGCGGTGCCTGATCGTCGTGACGCCGGACGCGGAGCGGACGCTCAACACCTTCCTCGGCGCGGCCGCCGAGCTGGGCCCCGGTGACGTCGACCCGGCCCTGATCGCGTCCGCGCAGGTGACGTACCTCGAGGGATACCTCTGGGACCAGCCCGAGGCGAAGGAGGCGTTCCGGCACGCGGCGCAGCTCGCGCACGCCGCCGGTCGGCGCGTCGCGCTCACGCTCTCCGACGGGTTCTGCGTGGAACGCCACCGCCGCGACTTCCTCGCCCTCGTCACCGACGACGTCGACGTGCTCTTCGCGAACGAGCAGGAGATCTGCGCGCTCTACGAGGTCGACGACTTCGACGATGCGCTGCAGCGCGTGAACCACCACTGCGAGGTCGCCGCGCTCACCCGCAGCGCGAAGGGCTCACTCATCGTGAGCGGCGACGAGGTGCACGTGATCGATGCCGCGCCCGTGCCGGGTGGCGTGGTCGACACCACGGGAGCGGGCGACCTCTACGCCGCCGGCTTCCTCTACGGCTTCACCCACGGATACGACCTGGGGACGAGCGGGCGGCTGGGCGCGCTCGCGGCGGCCGAGGTGATCGGCCATCTCGGCGCTCGTCCCGAGCGGTCACTCGCCGACCTCGCCGCGGCCCTGCTCGCGTAGTGCTGGGGGGTCGTGAAGCCGCCGCGCTTGCGAACCGGTGACGCCACCCTCGACGCGACCATCGCCGGCCTCGTCGAGCAGGTCGGTGCCGGACCGCAGTCCGACCTCATCTTCGAGCTCATCGCGTCGGCGGTGCTCCTCGTGCGCGACCAGGTGGACCGCGGCGACTTGAAGATCGCGAACGCCGCGCTCCGCGAGCTCCGTCACGCGTTCCAGACCTTCGCGCCGTACCGGGCGTCGAGGAAGGTCGGGATCTTCGGCTCGGCCCGGACCCACTCCGACGATCCGCTCTACGCCCAGACGGTGCGCTTCGCGGCGGCGATGGCCGAGCGTGACTGGATGGTGATCACCGGTGCGGGGCCCGGGATCATGGAGGCAGGCATCGAGGGCGCCGGCACCGAGAACGCGTTCGGCGTGAGCATCCGCCTGCCCTTCGAAGCGCCGACCGCGCAGTTCGTCGCCGACGACCCGAAGCTCATGCACTTCCGCTACTTCTTCACCCGCAAGGTCACGTTCGTGAAGGAGTCCGACGCCTTCGCACTGCTGCCCGGCGGGTTCGGCACCCTGGACGAGGCCTTCGAGCTCCTCACGTTGGTGCAGACGGGCAAGTCGGAGCCGGCACCCATCGTGCTGCTCGACGTGCCCGGGGGCACCTACTGGCGTACCTGGGAGGACTTCGTCACCCAGGAGATCCTCGACCGCGGCTACGTCTCCGCGCACGACCTCGCGTTCGTGCGCGTCACCGACGACGTCGCCGAGGCGGTCGACGAGATCACGGGGTTCTACGCGAACTACCACTCGCTGCGCTTCGTGGGCGGTCAGCTCGTCCTCCGACTCCGGACCGCGCCCGACGACGAGGCGCTCGACGCCATCAACGCCGAGTTCGTCGACCTGCTCTCGAAGGGTCGCATCGAGCGGACACCTCCGCTGCCCGCCGAGGTCGCCGACGGCGACGCGCTCGACCTCGAGCGTCTGCGCGTCCCCTTCGACCGGCGCAGCTGGGCCCGGCTCCGGCAGCTCATCGACCGGCTCAACGGGCGTTCCGGACGCGCCTGAGCCGCCTCACGGTGGTCGCGGTCACGACTCGGGCTCGTCACCGAGGGCACGCAGCGCACGCTCGATCGCCCGCCGCGCCTGGAGGATCCGCTTCTCGTCGGCCGCCGCGTCGCCGTCGCCCTCCGCGGCGGCCCGGAGGCGGTCGTACGCGAGGTCGCGCAGGCGCTCCTCGATCGAGCGCAGCTCGATCACGAGGTCGGTGAGGTCGGTCACGGCGCCTCCTGCGGGTCATCGGGCGCCGCAGGCAGGGCCGCGGCGAGCAGCTGGGCGGGATGTCGGGCGTCGAGGCCGGCCGCTTGCAGGTGCGCCAGACAGCCCGGGTTCGCCGACGCGACCACCGGTGCCGGCCCACCGACCGCGGTGAGGTGCTCGACCTTGCGGTCGCGCACCTCGGTGGCGAGATCGGGCTGGAGCAGGCTGTAGGCCCCGCCCGCACCGCAGCACAGGCCGTCGTCGCCCGGCTCGACGAGCTCGTAGGCCGGGGCGAGCACGGTGCGCACCGCGCCGTGCACCCGCTGGACGTGCCGGAGGTGACAGGGGTCCTGGACGACGACCGTCTCGCCGGTGCGTTCCAACGGGAGCGGGTCGCGCTCGGCCAGCCACTCCGCGAAGTCCACGACCCGCGCCGCGAACGCGCGGGCTTCGGCGGTGCCCAGCAGGTGCCCGTAGTCCTTCATCGCCGCGCCGCACCCTGCGCTGTCCACCACCACCGGCGCGTCCCCCGGCATCGCGGTGATGACGCGCTGCGCGAGGTGGCGGGCCTCGTCGGTCCGCCCGGCGTGTGCGTGGAGGGCAGCGCAGCAGTCAGCCCCCGCTCCGGGCAGCATGGGGGTCGCCCCTGCCGCGCGCATCACCGCGATTGCATCGCGGTGGATGTCACGCTGCCAGGCGTCCATCACACAGCCGGGGAAGAGGTACGCGTCGCCGGTGCCCGGCCCTCCGGCCGCGAGCGGCGTGCGCAGCGTGTTGGCCCGCAGGCGGGGGATCCCGAGGCGGCCCGGCACGACACCGAGGCGCTGGGCGAGCCACAGCATCCACGTGAGCGCGAGGAGGAGTCGATGGCGCACGAGCACGTGTCGGTACGCGAGCCACTCGCCCGCGCGCTGGACGGTTGAGCGTCGCTCGACCCGGCGCGAGCGCATCGCGGCTCGCGTGCCCTCCATGAGCCGTCCGAACGGGACCGACGACGGGCACGCGGCCTCGCACCCGCGGCACTGGATGCACTCCTCCATCGCCCGCGTGAAGGCCTCGTCGAGCGGTGCACCTTCGAGGTCGACAGCCCGCATCGCCGCGATCCGGCCCCGAGGCGAGGCGATCTCCAAGCCGGTGACCCGGTACGTCGGGCAGTGCGGAAGGCACAGACCGCAGGCCACGCACGCCACGAGCTGCTCGGGATCGAGGCCGAGCACCGGTGTGCGGCCTCGCCGCGCGGTCTCGCCGTTGACGGGAGCGTGAGCCGTCATGGGCCGCTGACCTCGACGTGTCGTTCGTGTCGAGTATCGACCTCCACGGGAGATGGAGCGTCGAGCGGGATCCGGCCCGGGTTGCACTTGCCCTCGGGATCGAACGCCGCGTGGATCCGTCGCATGATGGGCGCGCTCGGGAGCGCAACGCCGAATCCATCCTCGGTGGGATCCCCACCGGCTTCCCGGAGGAGCCACCCCCCGAACGTGCGCGCGAGCCGGCGTGCCGCCTCGAGGTCGCCGACGGTCGCGGCCGCGACGTGCACGGTGCCCACCCCGGCCTCCCCCACCGCAGCGATGCCCCGCTCGGTCAAGGCGGCGACGAGGTCGTCGACGCGCGCGGGACGCACGGCGATGCGACCGCGATGCGGCCCCGACGGCCACGAGGGTGCGCCGCCGACCGCCTCTCCCCCGAGCCGCGCCGACTCCGCCGCGACGTCCTCGCGGCGGCCCTCGACGAGCACTCGGGTGCCGTGCGCGCCGACCACGATGGCCGACGGGCGGAACGCGCGCTGCAGCGCTTCCGCGCCCGCGCAGTCGACGTGGAGCCACTGCGACTCGGCCGGGAGGGGCTCGCAACGCAGCGTGACCTGGACGATGACGCCGAGCGTGCCGAGCGATCCCACGAGGAGGCGAGCGAGGTCGTACCCGCTCACGTTCTTCACCGTCCGCCCACCGCCCTTGACCAGGCGCCCGTCGCCCGCCACGAAGTGCACCTCCAGGAGCCGGTTGCGGACGGGTCCGTAGCGGAGCCGCCGGTACCCGGAGAGCCCGGTGGCGAGCACGCCCCCCACGGTCGCGTTCGGGTCGCGCGGGTCGAGCGGGCACTGCTGACCGGAGGCCGCGAGCACGGCGTCGAGCGCGCCGACGCGCAGGCCTGCACCCACCGTCACCGTGAGCTCCGCGGGGTCGTGCTCGACCACCCCGCCCGGGGCGCGGACCTCCGTGCCCGTCGGGACCGGCCCCCCGACCTCCCAGTGGGTGCGGCCGCCGACGGGCACCACGGTCGTGGCCCGGCGGATCGTGTCGGCGATCCCGGTGAGCGGGCCGGTCGGCGGATCGGGGTTGGTCACACCCAGGCCCCGACGGGAACCCGCGGCAGCTCCCCACAGCGGCTCCCCCGCGGGAGCACCTTGCCCGGGTTCGCTCGGCCGGCGGGATCGAACGCGTCGCGCAGGCGCGCCTGGGCGTCGAGGTCGTCGGGGGTGAAGATCATCGACATCGCGTCGCGCTTCTCGAGACCGATGCCGTGCTCCCCGGACAGCACGCCGCCGGCGGCAACGCAGGTGCGCAGGATCTCGTCGCCCGCGTCGTGGACCCGTGACCACACCCCGGGCTCGCGCGCGTCGAACACGATCAGCGGATGGAGGTTGCCGTCACCGGCATGGAAGACGTTCATCATCGTCAAGCGCTGCTCGTCAGCGATGCGGTACACCGCGCGCAGCACGTCCACCAGCTTCGTGCGGGGCACGACCGCATCGTGGAGGTAGTAGTCGGGGGCGATGCGGGCGATCGCGCCGAAGGCCGACTTGCGGCCCTTCCAGAGCAGCGCGCGCTCGGCCTCGTCGCGCGCGACGCGCACCGACCGTGCCCCGCTCGCTCGGCCGACGTCACTGATGGCGGCGATCTGTGCGGCCACGCCGTCCTCGAGGCCGTCGACCTCCACGAGCAGCACCGCCGCGGCATCGCGCGGGTAGCCGGCTCCCACGTAGTCCTCGACCGCCCGCGTGATCTCGGCGTCCATCATCTCGAGCGCCGCGGGCACGATCCCGGCCGCGATGATCCCGCTCACGGTGGCGGCCGCGTCGTCGAGCGCGGTGAAGTCGAGCAGGAGGGTGCGCACCACCGGCGGGTTCGGGAGCAGGCGCACGGCGATCCGGCTCGCGATCCCCATCGTGCCCTCGCTCCCCACGAAGCAACCGCGCAGGTCGTAGCCGGGGAGGTCCGGCTCCAGACCTCCGAGACGGGCGACCGAGCCGTCGCCGAGCACGACGTCGACCGCGAGCACGTGCGCCGACGTCACTCCGGACGCGAGGCAGTGCGGTCCACCGGCGTTCGTGCCGACGTTGCCGCCGATCGTGCAGGCCTGCTGCGACGACGGGTCGGGTGCGTAGTGCAGCCCGAGGTGCGCGACCGCGCGGGAGAGATCGAGGTTCAGCACACCCGGCTCCACCCAGGCCACTCGCTCCCGGGGATCGACCTCGAGGACGCGGTTCATCTGGGTCGTCACCACGACCACGGCGTCGTCGAGCGGCGTCGCGCCGCCCGCGAGCCCGGTGCCACTGCCGCGGGCCACGAACGGACGGTCATGACGCGCGATCACTGCGATCGCGGCCGCGAGCTGCTCGGCGGATCCCGGGAAGCACACCGCGCTCGCAGTCCCGCGCTCCACACCCGCGTCGCGCCCGTAGAGCGCGAGCTCGAGCGGCTCGGCGCGCGCGCGGTCGGAGCCGAGGACACAGCGGAGGTCGTCGAGCAGCGCGTCGCGAGTGATGTCCGAAGCCTACCGACGGCCTCGCTACGCTCCGTCCCACGCGACGTCGAGATCCGTGAGGTGTGGCGCGCCACCCTGGTGCGCCGAGGCGAGCTTCGAGGTGGGTGCCGAGGCGGCGGTGACGCGGCGCGACCCACGAGACCACGAGGAGTGCCGGTGGCGAAGGGTCCGAAGGGCCCCACACGCGAGTGGGTCATGTTCGAGGACCCGCGTGAGGACGGGCGCACGTGGGCGATCGACGTCACGTTCCTGTGCTCGTCGTGGGAGTGCATCTTCGGCGCGGGTTGCCAGGGCGTGTTCACCGAGCGCGCGCCGGAGCTCGAGCAGGGCTGCTGCTCCTACGGCGCGCACTTCTCGGACCGCCGGGACCGCGAGCGGCTGGAGCGCCTGGCGCGGCGACTGCCCGACGATCTGTGGCAGTTCGCCGAGATCGGCCGCAACCACGGCATCGCCACCAAGGTGGGCAAGCACGAAGGCAAGGCCGATTGGCGCACCGCGCTCGTCGACGACGCGTGCATCTTCTTGAACCGACCCGGATGGAAGAGCGGTCCGGGCTGTGCGCTCCACCAATGGGGCATGCGCACCGGCGTGCACCACTCGGAGCTGAAGCCCGAGATCTGCTGGCAGCTCCCGCTGCGGCGCGTCGACGAGCCCCAGGACGACGGCACCGTGATCTCCCGGTTGACGGAGTTCGCGCGGGCCGGGTGGGGTGAAGGGGGCGACGACTTCGCCTGGTGGTGCACCGAGGCCCCCGAGGCGTTCGCCGGGCGCCACCCGGTCTACCGCTCGCTCGAGCAGGAGCTGCGGATCATGCTCGGCGACCTGCTCTACGAGCGGGTGGTGGTGTACCTCGAAGCGCGTCGCAGCGCGACCGCCACGCCGGTCGTGCACCCGGCTGAGGTGAAGCTGCTCGCCCCCCGACTGAAGCGGAAGCGCAAGGCCGGCTGAGCGCAGCTAGAGCAGCGAGCTCCCCCCGTCGAGGCGGTACACCTCACCGGTGATCCAGGACGCGGCGTCCGACGCGAGGAACAGGGCGAGCGCACCCACGTCGTCGGGCACCCCGAGGCGGCGAAGCGGCATCCGCGCGGCCGTCCCGGCCTCGTCGGGCTCCCAGAGGGCGCGGGCGAAGTCCGTCTTGACCAGGCCGGGCGCGATGGCGTTCACGCGCACGGCCGGGGCGAGCTCGAGCGCGAGCTGGCGGGTGAGATGCGCCAGCGCGGCCTTCGAGACGTTGTACATGCCGATCAGGGGTGACGCGTGCAGGCCTCCGATCGACACGATGTTGAGGATCACGCCTCCGTGCTCACGCATCCACCGGTGCCAAGCCTCGCGGGCCAGCAGGCGGGGTCCCTCCAGGTTGACCTCGAGGATCTTGTGCACCGCGCGGGCCTCGGTGTCGATCGTGGGCCCCATCGTGGGGTTCGTCGCGGCGTTGTTCACGACGACGTCGAGGCGCCCCAGCTCCGCGACGGCCACGGACGCCGCCTCGGCGACCGTGTCGGGATCGCCCGCGGACCCCGCGACCGTGCGGACCGGGACACCGACCGCGCGCAGCGCCGCTTCGGTCTCGGCGAGCTCCCCGGGCTTGCGGGCCACGACCACGACGGCGCACCCCGCGGCCGCGAACGCCTCCGCGACGGCGCGACCGATCCCGCGGGTGCCGCCGGTGACGATGGCGACCCGGCCGTCGAGGCGCAGCATCGTGGCCGGGTCGATCATCGGATCGGGGTGCTCACCGGCGCGCGACCGATCCCGCTACAGGTAGAGACCGGTCTGGCCCTCGTCGCGGGTGGACGCGACGGCGTGGACGTCCCGCTCGCGCAGGATGAGGTACTCGTCCCCGCGGATCTCCACCTCGTAGCCGGTGTCGGGCGCGAAGAGCACTCGATCGCTCTCCTCGACGTTGCGGACAGTGGGGCCCACCGCGATCACCTCGGCCCACACCAGCCGCCGGTTCACGTTGGCGGTCGCGGGGATGAGGATCCCGGCGCGCGACTTGCGCTCCCCCACCTCGTCGGACGGGCGCACGAGGAGGCGGTCCGCCGTCATGCGGATCGACTGCTTCACATCGGTCGCGTCGGGTCCCACGACCGGTGAGGTTACCGCCGGGTCGGGTCCGATCGTCCGGTCGGCGCAGCGGCTTCGCGGGGTCCCCGGCCCGACGGCTAGATTCGAACCGTCCCACCCCGAGCCAGGAGCGCCGTGTCCGAGGTCCTGTCCCGCTCGTTTGCCGCGCCGGAGGGGCGCCGCGGGGTGCTGGACGCGGTCAAGGCCTACGTCGCGCTCACCAAGCCCCGCGTCATCGAGCTGCTCCTCGTGACCACGGTCCCGGCGATGATCCTGGCCGACGAAGGGCTGCCCGGCATCGGCCTCATCGTCGCGGTGCTCGTCGGCGGCACGCTCGCCGCGGGCGGTGCGAACACGATCAACTGCTGGCTCGAGCGGGACCGCGACAAGGTCATGCGCCGGACCCGCAACCGACCACTCGCCACCGGAGCCGTCGCGCCCACCGCGGCGCTCGCGTTCGGGCTCGTCCTCGAGGTGCTCGCGTTCGCGCTGCTGTGGTCCACCGCCAACCTGCTCGCCGCGAGCCTGGCGCTGGCCGCAGCGGTCTTCTACGTCGGCGTGTACACGATCTGGTTGAAGCCGCGCACCGATCAGAACATCGTGATCGGCGGAGCCGCAGGCGCGGTCCCGGCCCTCGTGGGTTGGGCTGCCGTCACCGGAGATCTCGCCGCACCGGCGTGGGTGCTGTTCGCGCTCGTCTTCTTCTGGACGCCACCCCACTTCTGGGCACTGGCGTTGCGCTACCGCGACGACTACGCCGCCGCGGGCATCCCGATGCTCCCGGTGGTGCGGGGGCCGCAGGCCGCGACCCGCCAGATCTTCGGCTACTCCCTCGTCGTCGTCGCCACCAGCTTCGCGCTCGGGCTCACCACCACCGTCGGTCCGATCTACCTGGTGTCGGCTGCCGCGCTCGGATGCCTGTTCGTCGGCGGCGCGTGGCAGCTGGTGCGCAACCCCGATCCCGTCCGCGCGATCCGGTTCTTCGGCTTCTCGAACCTCTACCTGGCCGCGCTCTTCGTCGCCGTTGCCGTCGACACGCTCGTCCGCAACGCCTGACGCGACGGTCGCGGCGGGCGAAGCCCACCCGCCGACCGAGCCGCGCCCCCCGGCCGAGCCCCACTCCGCGCGGCGGTGGCCGCTCGTCGTCGTGGCCGTCGTGCTGGTGCTGGTCGTCGCCGGTGTGACCGCGCTGGTGCTCGCCCGCAGCGGCGGGGACGCGCCGACCCGCGCCTTCCCGCCGCCCAGCACCGGGGAGGGGGACGGACCCCGGGTGTCGGCACAGGTGGGGCCCGGCTCCCCCGAGGTGGGCGCACGCGCGCCCGACTTCACCCTTCCCGCCCTCGGGACCGGATCCGCCGTCCGGCTCTCCGACTACCGGGGGCGCCCGGTCGTGGTGAACTTCTGGGCGTCGTGGTGCAACCCGTGCCGCGACGAGTTCCCGATGCTCCGCGCGGCGCGCGCCCGGCATCGCGACGCCGGGCTCGAGGTCATCGGGATCTCCTACCGCGACATCCCCGCCGACGGTCGGCGCTTCGCCCGGTCCGAGCGCGCCCGGTGGCCCCTCGCCCGGGATCCCGGCGGCCACGCGGCCGCGGCGTACGCCGTGCGCGCCGTCCCCCAGACGTTCTTCATCGCCCCCGACGGGACGGTGTCGTCGAGGGTGTTCGGGATCACCTCGCCCGCGGACCTCGACGAGCACCTGCGCGAGATCCTGCCCCGCTGACGCTGCTCCTCGTGCCCCACGAGAGGTCTCGACGCCGCGGGCACACGCGGCCTACGGCTGCACGGTGGGCGGCGCGGTCTCCCCGCTCACTCCTCCCAGCGGAACACGCGTGCGGCGAGGAGCGGAGCACCGACCGCCCAGAGCACGAGGACGATGATGCTCCACGCCGGCACGTCGAGCCCCGGCGTCAACGCGCCGCGCACGCTCTCCGACAACGCGGCCGCGGGGAGCACCTTCGCGACCTCCTCGAGGACGGTGGGCAGCCGGTCGAGCGGGTACGCCATCCCGCCGAGGAACAGCAGGACGAGGAAGAGGCCGTTGGCGGTCGCGAGCGTGGCCTCGGCCCGCAACGTCCCGGCCATGAGCAGCCCGATGCCCGCGAACGCGACGGTCCCCACGAGGAGGAGCACCGCCGCGAGGGCGAGACCCCCGGTGGCCTCCCACCCGAGCGCGAGCCCCGTGAGCACGATCGCCACCGCCTGGAGGAGCTCGATCGCCACCACGGTCGCCGTCTTGGCGGTGAGCAACCCCGCGCGGGAGAGCGGGGTGGACCCGAGCCGCTTGAGGACCCCGTAGCGGCGCTCGTAGCCCGTCGCGATCGCGAGGCTCACCATCGCGGTCGACATCACCGCGAGCGCGAGCACACCGGGTACGAGGAAGTCCACGGGGTCCGAGAGGTCGGTCGTGATGGCATCGACCTTCGAGAAGAAGATCAGGATGCCGATGGGGATCGCGAACGAGACGATGAGGCTCTCCCCGCGCCGCAACGTGAGGGCGAGCTCCGCTCGCGCCTGCGCGGTCACGGCCCGCCGGGTGCTCACGTCGGGCGCTCGCGGGTGAGACGCTCGCTGGTGAGGCGCTCGCTGGTGAGGCGCAGGAACACCTCTTCGAGCGAGCGCCGCCCCGTGTGCAGCTCGTCGATCTGGTGACCGTGATCGCGCATCCAGACGGCGAGCGTGGCCACGAGCTCGGGCGAGCCGGGGACCGCGATCGTGTACTCCCCCGGCCGCGCCTCGTGGACCCGCGTCCCGTCGAGCCCGAGTGCGCGGCTCATGGCGACGACGTCGATCCCGGCGCGACTCGAGAACCCGACCTCCTCGCGAGCCACCGACCGGGTGAGGTCCGACGGCGCGCCGGAAGCCACGACCCGGCCGTGATCGACGATCGCCACACGGTCGCAGAGGTGCTCGGCCTCGTCCATCGCGTGCGTGGTGAGCATCACGGTGACCCCGCGAGCGGCGAGATCACGCACGAGGTGCCACGTGGTGGCCCGAGCGTGGGGGTCCATCCCCGCGGTCGGCTCGTCGAGGAAGACGACCTGCGGCCGGCCGACGAGCGCGGCCGCCAGCGACAGGCGCTGTCGTTGCCCACCGGAGAGCCGCCGCACCACCGTCCGGCGGGCATCGGCCAGCCCGACGACGTCGAGGAGGTGCTCGGGGTCCTCGGGGTCGTCGTAGAACGCCGCGAACAACCGCAGCACCTCGGGCGGCCGCAGCCCGGGGTACAGGCCGCCTTCCTGGAGCATCACGCCGATCCGTCGACGCAGCGCCGTGCCGTCGCGGAGCGGGTCGAGACCGAGCACCCGCACCACGCCCGCATCGGGCCGGCGGTACCCCTCGAGGATCTCGACGGTGGTCGTCTTCCCGGCACCGTTGGGCCCGAGCAGGCCGAACACCTCACCGGAGGCGATCGAGATCGAGAGCCCGTCGAGCGCCCGGAGATCGCCGTAGTGCTTCACCACGTCGGCGACTTCGATCGCAGGGGTCGCCGGGTGCATCGTCGGTCGAGACTATCGGGACCCGGATCAGGAGCTACCGGTCTCGCCAGGCGGCGAAGCGCGTGAGGTCGGCGAGCGCGGCGCGAGCCTCGGGGAGGACCGGTGCCCGGTCGAGCGCGTCGAGCGCGTCGTCCACGCACTGCGAGATGCGCTCCTCGATCTCGGCGACCGCACCCGACTCGACGAGCAGCTGCTGGATCTGCGAGATCTCCGGAGCGCCGAGATCGTCGGCGCCGAGCCGGTCGAGCGGCTCGGCGCGGCGGCCGGCGACGCGGGCGCTCGCGACCGCGACGAGCGGGGTGAGCTTGCCCTCGCGCAGATCGTCGCCGACGGGCTTGCCGGTGACCGACGGGTCCCCGAATGCCCCGAGGAGGTCGTCGCGGAGCTGGAACGCCTCGCCGACGGGCAGGCCGAACGCGCTGAGCGCGTCCCGGAGCTCGGGGCCCGCGCCGGCGAGCGCGGCGCCCAGGTGCAACGGCCGCTCGACCGTGTACTTGCCCGACTTGTAGCGCTCGATCCGCCGGGCCTGGTCGGGGTCGCGGCTACCACTGGACGTGCCGACGAGGTCGAGGTACTGGCCCACGCACAGCTCGAGGCGGAGCTCGTCGAACACCGCGCGGGCGCTGATCGGGATCTCGCCCAGGATGATGTCGGCGTACACGAACGCGAAGTCGCCCACCAGGATCGCCGCCCCCTCGCCCGAGCGTCGGGGGTCGCCCCGCCAGGACCGCTCCCCGTGGCGGTGGACGAAGTGGCGGTGCACGGCCGGCAGCCCGCGGCGCTGGTCGGAGCCGTCCATCACGTCGTCGTGGACCAGCGCGAAGGTGTGCAGGAGCTCGAGCGCCGCGCCGGCATCGAGCACCCTCGCATCACCCGGATCACCGCCCGCTCCGACGAAGGCCCAGTAGCAGAACGCCGGCCGGAGGCGCTTGCCGCCCGCGGCAACCAGGCTCCGCAGCGCGCTCAACGGCTCCCCCAGCTCGGGATCCACCGTCCGCCAGCGCTCGAGCTCACCGTCGAGCAACCCGAGGATCCGCTCGTCGACCCGCCCGCCGACCTCCTCGAGGCTCGGCGGCGCGGGCGCCACGCGAGACGGGGGGACGAGCGCCGGCACCGCTCGATGGTACGGGCCGGGAACCGGGCCGGCGGCCGCCGGCGGCGGTACCATCCGCCGGGTGGAGCCACCGCCCGAGGTGCACGTGGAGACGGGCTCGTCGGGCGGCGCGCCCCGCGGGCCTCTGGCCGCATCGGCCCCCGAGCCGAACGTCCGGCCTCGTCCACGAGCGCCCGAGTTCCTCACCCCGGCCTGGATCGCGCGCCTCGACGAGGTCGTCGCGTCCGCGGCGGAGCTCGCCGACCTCGACGCCGACCCGCTCGTCGTCGAGGCGCAGGTGACCACGCCCGAGGCCTCCGTC